>CAJWFY010000076.1 GCA_913031655.1 uncultured Flavobacteriaceae bacterium | reverse complement strand
TTTTGTCTAGATAAATGATAAGGCACGACAGAATCCGGCTTACGGCCTGCTTTTTATTTTAATAAATTTATGCTGTTAGGACCTTCATTGAATATTAGGTCTATGATACTTAGGTTATTAATAAATCCATTTTTATTTGAAAAGACTTGTATGTATTTTTTGATTTTATAATTTCCTTGTGTTTTACTTTCTGTCAAAAACCTTAAATCATTTCCCTTTTTATAAGTTTTTTTGTATTCATCAGTTAAAAAAATATCGGTTTTAATTTCTAGCCATTCATAAATCAGTTTAGTTAAATCAATATTAATATCTATTAATTTTTCATAATCTTTATTATATATTTCCTTTAAAGAATCTTCATAATACATGAAAAAAGGAGAGGACCTATAGGCTGTTTCAATTGACTTCCAATGGTTATGTTGCCAGTTATAATCATTTTCAATTAAAGCTTCCTTAAGAATGAATTTTTTTTTTGAATGTTTTATCGGAATAGTAAGCTTTAGTAATCCATTAGAACTATGAATTAACACTCTGTTTCTTAAAGTTTGTTTATTGAAATTTTGGTGTTGATCCCAGATTGTTTTTCCTTTTATAATTTGTACCCAGTGAGAAATTGGTGCTAAGTATGATGGAGTCATTATTTTGAAAATTTCTTTCAAAATTTAATTTTTATTTTTTTCTTTTCGTTTCTTTAATTCAGAATAACCAATTGTAATTAAAACTCCAAACAAGAAATGCCATCTATAAGATTTTGGCTCACCATCTAAATTTACAGTGGAAAATACTCTTTCCCATCTAATTCTCCAATTCTTAAATCCATCATTAATTCCATCAATACTAAACCAAATAAATACTGGTTTACCGACTATATGATCTTCTGGAACAAATCCCCAAAACCTGCTGTCCTCAGAGCGGTACCTGTTGTCACCCATCATCCAGTAATAATCTTGTTTAAAGGTATACTCACTTACTGGTTTATCATTTATTTTAATAATCCCATTTTCTAATTTCAGTTCATTTTTTTCGTAGTCCCTGATTAGTTTTTTATAAAGCGGTAGATTTCCTGTATTTAAATTAACTTTTACTCCTTTTTTTGGCATAACTATAGGGCCGAAGTTATCTTCATTCCAGTTGTATGTAATGTGATTTGGAAAAAAGGATGTATTGTAAGATTTAATAGTTTTGTATGATCTTTTAAGACTGTCTACAATTTTACTTTCACTTACTAGTTTCGCTTGTTTTTCAGTTATAAATAGTTCTCTTGAGTAATCTGTTAATTCAGTCATTACTATCCTTGATTGGGATCTTATATTGTAGGGAATTCCTTTTGAACTAGTGATTATTACAAAATTATCAGGATTGTTATCTACTATTCTTAAAATATAAGGTCGTATTTTATCAAATTTATTTTGAGTTATTTCTGAAATCTTAAATTTTCTTTGAAGATCGTTTAATCCAAGTTTAATTAAACTTGAGGAGGAAACTCCTTTAGAACTATGGGCTTTATATGAATATATGGGTTTTGCTCTAAATGGCATAATACTTTTTTTACCATTTATATGAATTATTCCACTTATTATTTCTAGAGTATCAGATGGAATAGCTACACATCTCTTTACGTAATTTGATTTTTTATCTGTGGGTTTTTTCACACCTTTTTCTTTCACAAAGAACTGCCTTACTGTATCAGCTGGCCAACTAAAAGTTACAATTTCATTTCTAGTAATTTTTTGAAACCCTGGCAGTCTAAAATATGGAATTTGTGGTTTATTTAAATATGATCTAATACCAGTTCCTACAATTGTATCATGAACCATTGGAAAAGAAACTGCTGATTGAGGAGCTCTTGCTCCATAGTGGAATTTACTTACAAATAAAAAATCTCCAATTAAAAGTGTTTTTTCTAAAGACCCTGTTGGAATAATATACGGTTGAATGAAATAAGTATGTACTATAGTAGCTAAAATAATAGCAAATATTATTGAACTGACCCATTCGCCAAAAGCAGTTTTAGGATTCAAATCTCTATCCTTTATATGAACTAATTTAGAAGAATAATTTATTGAGTATATAAACAATCCAAAACTGATAATTGCTAATATGGTGTCTAATGATGAATTTTTCCCAAAACTTCTTGATGTTTCAACCCAAATTACTGGAAAAATCAAAAGATTTACAATAGGAATAAAAAGTAAAAGCACCCACCAGGCTGGTCTATTTATAATTTTCATTAAAATCAAACCATTGTATATCGGTATGAAAGAATATAATGGTTTGAACCCAGCTGTTTTGTATAGCTTCCATGTTCCAAAACCATGAACAACTTGAATTATAACAAAAAAAATAAACCACTCAAAAAACGTCATATTTAAATTTTAAAATCATTAATTACATCTTCCATCTCAAAAACTCCTTTTTTATTTATTATCCACTCAGCTGCAATTACTGCCCCCATCGCAAATCCTTTTCTGTTTTTAGCAGTATGCTTTATTTCTATAGAATCAATTTCTGAACTGTATTTTAAAACGTGTGTTCCTGGAATATTATTAGTTCTTCTAGATTTCATTTTAATCACATTTTCTTCATCTTCAATGAAAGACCATTTCTTATAACCACTTTTTTCAAATATATCTTCTGCTATTTTAATTGCAGTTCCACTTGGCTTATCTAGTTTTTCTATGTGATGAATCTCTTCAATACTTACTTTATATTGATTATGATTTTTCATAATTGAAGCCAATTTTTTATTTAATTCAAAAAACAAATTAACTCCTAAACTAAAATTAGATGAGTATAAAAAACTAGTATTAGTTTTATTTGATAGTTTGACTACTTCATTATAATTATCTAGCCAGCCAGTTGTTCCGCAAATTACTGGAATAGAGTTATTTAAAGCATTTGAAATATTTTTAAATGCGGATTGAGGAGTACTGAAATTTATAGCTACATCAACTCCGTTTAAATCTTGGATAATAGAGTCTTTATCAATTTTATAAATTATTTTGTGACCTCTTTCCGTAGAAATTTGTTCGATTTCCTTTCCCATCTTTCCATATCCTAAAATTGCAATATTCATATTAAAAATTCAAATTTAAGGATAATCCAATAGATTCTGATTTAAAATTATACCCAGGATCTATGTAAGGGTTTATAGTTAACAATTCATCTACATTATACTGTTTTAAATGGGCATCTATATTAGCATCTAGTATATTTAAAATATAAAAACCAATAATAAAAACCATAGATAGGTCTTTGTTTTTTTTGTGAAATTCTGCTCCATCTAAAAGTCTATCATCATCAATAATTAAATTTTGAAACTCATCATTTTTGTATCCTGCTTTTCTACTTTTATAAGCATTTCTATAATTCCAATATTTTTTTTTATTAAAATCATAAGAGTATATTGAAGTACCAATAGCTGTATATACAATTGGAATTTTCCAATATTTCTTATTATAAGCCTGTCCTATCCCAGGAAATACAGCAGAATAAAAAGCAGCTATTGAGGGACTTGAAGGATCTAGTTCATCAAATGAAATAGTATCTTCTTGAGTAAAGCTATTTGTTGTAAATAGAAATGCAATTAATAAGATTAATTTTTTAATCACTATTTAATATTTTATTTAACTTTTCATATTCTTCAATATTATTAAATGGAATTATAATGGAACCTTTTTCCTTACCATTTAACTTTATTTTAACTTCAGCGTTAAATATCTTTTTCAATTTATTTATATTAGATTTAAATGGATCTGGAAGATTTTTTTTGAATTTTTTAACTTTATTTAAATCACCTTTTAAATTTCTGCTTAATTCCTCGACTTCTCTTACTGATAACGAATCTGAAAGAATTTTTTTATAAATACTTAGTTGATCATTTATATTTTCAATTGTAACAAGAGCTCTTCCATGTCCCATGCTAATGAAGCCATCTCTAATACCAGTCTGAATTATAGGATCCAATTTTAATAACCTTAGATAATTAGATATTGTAGATCTTTTTTTACCAACTCTAGTGCTCATCTGTTCTTGGGTAAGCTTTATATCATCAATTAATCTTTGATAACATAATGCTATTTCTATAGGATCTAAATTTTGTCTCTGTATGTTTTCAACAAGAGCCATTTCTAGTGATTGCTGATCATTAGCTATTCTTATAAAAGCAGGAATAGATCCTATATTTAATGACTTTACAGCTCTAAACCTTCTCTCACCTGATATTATTTGAAATGATTTAAAACCAGTTTTACGAACAGTTATAGGTTGTATAATTCCTAACTCCTGTATTGAATTTGCTAGTTCAGATATTTTTTCATTTTCAAAATTAGTTCTAGGTTGAAATGGATTTACATCTATTTGATTTATAGATAGCTCAACTATACTGCCAATTAATTGATCTGCATATTTATCATCAGCTGAATTAACATCTTTTACTGGATCATTTAATAATGCAGAAAGACCTCTTCCTAGAGATTGTTTTTTGTAAGCTTTTGCCATTTAACTATTGTTATTAATTAATTCATGAGCTAGTTTAATATAGTTTTTAGCTCCTTTACTAGTAGAATCATAATCTATAATATTTTTACCATGACTTGGTGCTTCTCCAAGGGTTACATTTCTTTGTATTATAGTCTTAAAAACCATGTCGTGGAAGTGTTTTTTAACTTCTTCCACCACTTGATTTGAAAGTCTCAGTCTAGAATCATACATAGTTAAAAGTAACCCCTCAATATCTAGCTCTGAATTATGAATTTTTTGAATGCTTTTAATGGTGTTTAATAATTTACCAAGTCCTTCTAATGCAAAGTATTCGCACTGGATAGGTATTATCACTGAATCAGCAGCAGTTAAAGCATTTAGAGTAATTAATCCGAGTGATGGTGCGCAATCTATAATCACATAATCATAGTTGTCTTTAACGTCAATAAGAGCTTGTTTAAGCATAAACTCTCTGTTGGGATGATTAACTAGTTCTAATTCAATCGCAACTAAATCAATATTTGATGGTATTACATCTAAATTAGGTGTGGTTGATTTTAAAATAATATCTTTTATGTTTTCCGTATGCTCCAATAAATGGTAAGATGATCTTTTAAATGAATCAGGATCTATTCCTATTCCAGATGTAGCATTTGCCTGAGGGTCTAGATCAATAAGTAAAACTTTTTTCTCCAATACACCTAAGCAAGCAGCTAGATTTAAAGAGGTAGTTGTTTTTCCAACACCACCTTTTTGATTTGAAACTGCTATTATTTTGCCCATTAATAAAATATTATTTTTAAAAATACAATATTTTGGTCTTGTAATTAGAAGGGGATATGGGTTTTTGTTAACTAGTTTTTAAGACTATCCTTATGTTCAATTATGTAGATTTCTTCATTCTCTTTTTTCATGTAATAATTTTCTCTAGCAAAGGCTTCGTAATTATCAATGTTTTGCAAATCTTCAATTAATTTTATATCATTTTTTATTTTTGTCTCTAATTCCTTTTTTTGGTTTATTAATTGATCTATTTCAGAATTTAATTGCTGATGGAAGATGAAGGAGTTAGTGTCGATAAATAAAATCCATATTATAAACAATGTGGATGACAGTATGTAAATATTGGTAAATAATTTAAAGTACTTATTAGAAATTATATTTTTTAACATTTAATTGTTTTTGAAATTAAATTAAAAATATTTTCAAAGGAAATGTTTTTTGTTTTTAAAACTATATCAGCATGTTTTTTAGATGGATCGATATACTTATCATGCATTGGCTTACACATATTAAAATATCTTTCTTCAACTTCTTTTTTTGATCTCCCTCTGAATTCGATGTCTCTACTAATCCTTCTTTGTAATCTTGTTTGTTCATCTAAATCTAGATAAATACCAAAATCAATTAAATCAATTATTCTTTTGTCACAAAAAATATGTATTCCTTCAACTATGATGATTTTTCGAGAGAATATTACTCTTGTTTTTTTAAGTCTCTTGTGAGTTTTGTAAGAATATATGGGTTCTACTATTTTTTTATTTTTTTTTAATTCTTTTAAATTTTTACTCAAAAGTTCAAAATCAATAGAGTCTGGATTATCAAAATTTAATTTTGATCGTTCTTTAAAATTTAAATTCAAGAAATTTTTATAATAAGAGTCTGAAAGAATTTTAACAACTCCTTTGCTTTTAAATTGCTTTTCTAGTTTTTTAACGATTGTACTTTTCCCCGATCCTGTTCCTCCACAAATTCCAATTAAAATCATTTTTATTTTTTTAAACTTTCAACATAAGCTTCCTCTATGATTTTATCATGCTTGTTTCCCCAGCTATTGAGTATATAATTCATTACATCTGCTATCTCGTCATCGTATAGTCCCATTTTTTCCATTTTAGAATTATACTTTACTCCGTTGACAATTATTTCACCATCAATTCCACCAAATTTAATTGCTTTTACGCTCTCTTCCATATTTTTAAATAAAAAATCAGATTTTGCTAGTGGAGGGAAAATTCCTATTTGACCTTCTCCATTAGGTAAATGACACCTTAAACAAAAGTCTTTATATACTGATTCGCCATTTTTGATTGAGTTAATTAGTCTTTCATCTTGAGAAAAAATGATTAGTGGTATAAATAAAAAAATGAAATTTATAAATTTCATTTTTTTGGTAAAATTTTATAAACTCCTTTATTTTCTATAGAAACATAAATAAACCCATCAGGACCCTGTTTTACATCCCTAGGCCTTCCTAGTCCTTCTGCTATTTTCGATCTGGTAACAACTTTGTTGTCTTTTAATCCAATTCTTTCTACATGACTAAACACCAAGGCTCCTGCAAGTAAGCTTCCATTCCAATTTGGATATATATCACTTGAAATATATTCAAACGAACTAGGGGCAATAGATGGTAACCAATAATACAATGGTTGTTCCATATCAGGAAGACTTTTATTTTTTGTTATAGTGGTGCCGCTATAATTTATTCCATAAGTAATTTTAGGCCAACCATAATTTTTACCCTTTTTTATAATATTTATTTCAT
>CAJWFY010000075.1 GCA_913031655.1 uncultured Flavobacteriaceae bacterium | reverse complement strand
TCCGAAAGAATCTATCTTTACTCCAGTGTATCTTGTTATCCAGTCTTTAACAATTTCTTTTTTTGTTTTCATATTTATTATTTGTCAAATGTAAAGTTTTTTGGGGGTTCTAACCCTTTTAAATGTTTTACAAAATAATCCCACTTTCTTCTTTTCATATAGTTAGCCATATCGCCATATCCATGTCTTTTATTAGGAAATAGTAGTAAATCAAAATCTTTGTTGGCTTTAATTAAAGCATCTACCACTATCATTGTGTTTGAGGGAGGAACATTATCGTCTAGCATCCCGTGAGCAATTAACAACTTTCCTTTCAAGTTTTCTACTAGCAATTGGTTTGCTTGTATATCATAGTTAGATTTACTTAAATCATATTCTGTTTTACCATCTTTAACTTCTAATTCCAATGGAGTTAATAATCCGTGCCACTTCTCACCCCAATCCGCCTCATAATTTCTCTGGTCATGATTTCCTGAGCTAGAAACTGCTACATCATAAAAATCTGGATAACGCAACAAGGCTGCAGTTGAGGCAAATCCCCCACCAGAATGACCCCAAATTCCAACTCTTGAAATGTCCATAGCTTTATACTCTTTTGACAACTGCTTAATGGCTGTTATATTATCTGGCAGGCCATTATCCCCCATGTTTCCATAATAGGCATCATGAAAAGATTTAGATCTTCCGGGCGTACCCATTGCGTCAACACTAACAACCACAAAGCCTAATTCTGCTAAAGCTTGATAATCTCTTTTAGCGACATTAAAAGAATAATTTCCAACACTTCCTGACTGAGGGCCTGGATAAATGTAATTTAGCACGGGGTATTTATCTCCTTCGTTATAATAACTTGGGACATACATTATCCCAAACAAATCTGTTTTCTCATCCCTTGCTTTGACTGAGAATTCTATTGGCTTTTGCCATCCATTTTTTATTAAGTCTGAAATATCTCCAGATGAAAGTTCTGCTATTTTATCGCCGTTTCTACTTTTTAATATTGAAACTGGTGGGTTAATTGTTGTGGAATAAGTTGTTACAAAATAATTCCAGTCGGGGGAAGGGTTAATTGTATGTGTTCCAAACTCAGGAGTTAAACTAGTCAAGTTGCTCCCGTCAAAATTAACCTTGTATAGATGTACATGATATGGATTGCCTTCCTCTTTTCCTCCTGCTGTAAAAAACAACTCTCTTGTGTCGTTATCAATGTGTCTTAAGCTTCTAACTAACCAATCTCCCTTTGTAATCTTGTTTTTTAGTTTTTTTGTTTTTAAATCATAGAGGTATAGGTGGCCCCAATTATCTTTTTCAGAATACCAAATAAATTCATTTGAATCAAAAAGCACTTTCCAGTTCTCACTTCTCAGACCAGATTCATAATAGGTCTCCACAACCTCCTTGTGAACTGATGAAATGCTCCCTGTTTTAGCGTCTGCAATTTGTAAATGTGCTACTTTATGATCTCTTGAAGAAGAAATAAATGCCAATTTTGATCCGTCTTTACTCCATTGAGTGTCTAATAATTCTCCTCCTCTGCCTGCGATATGATCCGTTGTTGTGGAGCGCTGAAAATCATTTTTCATTTTAAGCCTAATAATTTTATTATTAGACTTTAGATCTATAATTAAGCGTTCTATTTCAAATATTTTATCGTCTCCTGGCAAAGCATATTTCCAGGCTTGAAGTTTGGGGTGTCCTACATTAGTTGTTGTCAGGTACATTTCACCAACTCCTCTAGCATCTTGTTTAAAAGTAGCAATCTTATCAGATTCAGGACTCCATTTTAATACTGGACCGTCTGTTTTTATCCAACCGGCATTATTAGTGGCGTATCCATAATCTTTTTGTCCGTCAAAAGTTAATTGAGTTTTTGTATTAGTCTTTATGTTTCTAATCCATAGATTATAATTATTTATATAAGCTGCTAAATTTCCATTTGGAGAAATAAACTCGCTGTTATTTCTTGATACATATTGATTCGTTGTTTTTTCTAATTCTGACAACGAAATTTCACTATTAAGTAAATTAACCTTATATGTTTTCGTTCCCTTTTTCTCTTTAACTTTATATAGAAGAAAATCTTCGTTATCCCATTCTTGATAAGTCACAATGGAACTTAAGTGTTTTCTTAAGTTTTCACTAAGTTGTTTAGCTGCGTTTTCATAATCACTTTTGTCAAGTGATGTTTGATTGTTTAAATTACATGAGTTGAATATTAGTAAAAAAAATATTGTAGAAATGTTTAAAAGAATGTTTTTCATTTTTAATAACTTTAGTTGACTTAAAGTTATGATTTTTAAAACTTTAAGCAGATATAAGATTTATTTGTTAAAATCATGCGTTTGATTTAGTTTATTTAAAAATTTAATTAGTTTTTTAACAACTTGAAAAATTATTAATTTTTTGGTATATTATTTGCTTAAATACTTTTGTTTATAATATTTATTAAATCATGAATCTCACAGAAAAACATTACCAAAAGGCTATTTCAAGGCTAAACAAAGGAGCAACAATTAATGAACTATATGAACTACTTTATAAATACGAAAGACTGGAAGATTACGATGCATGTGCTGGCATTTTTAAAGCAATCAAAAGTAAATCCCATTAGCTTGACAAGAACAATCCTCTTGCTGTTTTCTTTGTTCGTGTTGTTATCTTGCAGCGAAGATTATAAGAAAATTTCTTCCATTTCTCAAATAGAAGGCTTTTGGGAAAACGATGAAGAATCTTTTTTTGTTGATGTGGAAAAAATGATCCTTGTTTATGCTGATTCTACTCGTTTAATATTATCCACAAGAGTATATGATCGGTCCAAAATCATCGTATCTAGCGGAAGCGTTATGTATTATGATGCTCATGTTTTTATTAATGATGATGGCTCCTCAATTAAAATATCTAAGATTAATATAAAAGAATCCAACACATATTATAAGAAATGAAAAATCTACTGATGCTAGTCATGTTGCTTCCGTTAAACGAAATTAGTTCTCAAATAATATCAGAGAAATTAATAGAAAAACATTTAACCATTCTTTCCGATGACTCAATGGAGGGTAGGAAGATTGGAACACAAGGAATTGAAAAAGCTGCGCAATATATTGAGTCGGAATTTACTCGAATTGGATTAAGTAGGTTTCAATCCCTCAAATCATATAGGCAAGGTTTTATGTACAAGGAAATCCCTCTTGCTAATTTAATCGGGGTTTTAAAAGGTAAAAGCAAAGCAGATGAATATGTTGTCATTTCTGCCCATTATGATCATCTAGGATTAAGTTCAAACAAAAATGAACCGGAGGGGGATCTTATTTTTAATGGAGCTAATGATAACGCATCTGGGGTGAGCGCTATTCTAGCTTTAGCGGAGCACTATAAAGTTCTTGATATAAATGAAAGAAGCATTCTATTTGTGGCCTTTACAGCTGAAGAAGCTGGGTTGATTGGGTCTAATTATTTCGGAAAACAAGTCAATCCAAAAAATATTATTGCTGGAATTAATATAGAAATGATTGGAAAAGAATCTCCATTTGGACCAAAAACAGCATGGCTAACTGGATTTGATCGCTCAGATTTTGGACAAATTATTCAAAAAAACCTAGTCGGCTCTAAATACAGTGTTTTCCCAGATCCTTACAAAGATTATCGTTTGTTTTTTCGATCTGACAATGCCTCTTTGGCAAGGCTTGGAGTACCTGCCCATACGTTCTCTACAAGTCCAATGGACAAAGATCTTGATTATCACAAGGTTTCTGACGAAGCCAACACGCTTGATCTTTTTACTATTTCAGAGACGATTAAAGCTATAGCTATTGGGACGCTTTCTATTATCACAGCAGAAGATACACCTTCACGAATTGTAATGGAGAAACAGTAACTTTTTTAAAAATTCCAATTACAGCTTTTGTTAATTAATGATATTAGATTACATTTAGTTAAAGAAATTATTAAAATATGAATTCAAAAAAATCTAGAAGAAATTTTATAAAAAAATCATCAGTTTTTGGTGCTGGGGTTTTTGTAGTACCAAGAAACGTTCTAGGGGGTGCGGGTTATACAGCTCCCAGTGATCAATTAAATTTAGCTGCGATTGGGTCTGGAGGGAAAGGAATTAGTGACATTTACAATTCTTCGGTAAACGGAAGAGAGAGGGTGGTTTCGCTATGTGATGTTGATTTCTCTGGAAGCGCTTCTAACTCTGTCAAAAGATTTCCTAAAGCAACACTGTATTCTGACTTTAGAAAAATGCTAGATAATGAAAAAGACATAGATGCTGTAACAATCTCCACTCCAGATCATGTTCATGGCTCTGCTGCTGTTTATGCAATGGAAAGAGACAAGCATGTTTATGTTCAAAAACCTATTACTCACAATATTAGAGAAGCTAGGCTTTTAACTACGCTTGCTAGAAAACAAAAAGTAGTTACTCAAATGGGTAATCAAGGCGGGTCTAATCCTTTGTTGAAAATGGTTCAAAATTGGGTGGATTCTGGAAAAGTAGGTAAAATTTCTGAAGTTAAAGTCTGGACTAATAGACCTGTGTGGCCACAGGGAGTTAAAATGTCTGCTCCAAATGCTAGTCTTAAACCAGATTCTTTAGACTGGAACTTATGGCTAGGTCCTGCTAGCGAAAAACCCTATACTCCAAACTTACATCCCTTCAACTGGAGAGGATGGTGGGAGTACGGAACTGGTGCGCTTGGAGATGTAGGCTGTCATTTGATTGACATCCCTTTTAGAACATTAGGGCTAAAATATCCTAAAGATGCTGAATGTAGTGTTGGAAGTGTTTTTACTAAAATGTGGAATCCCGACTATCTTCCGGAGGGATGCCCTCCTTCATCATTGATTACTTTAAATTTTGATTCAACGAAAAAAAATGATTCTCCTATTCAATTAACTTGGACAGATGGAGGAATAAGACCTCCACATCCGGACATAATCCCTCCAAACAGTGATATTGGCGGACCTGGAAGTGGAAATGGTGTGTTAATGATTGGAGAAAAAGGAATTATTTCTACTAATATAAATGACAGCTCTCCTCTTACACCTAAACTATATCTTTATAATGGAGAAACTGAGTTTGGTCCTGAAAAAGAAGAAATGCCTGAGCCTGAATATGGACACCAAAGAAAATGGGTGGATGCCTGTAAAGCTGGATTTAACAGTAAAGAACACCTTGACTTAACCTCATCTTTTGATTATGCTGGGCCAATGACAGAAACAGTCTTAATGGGGAATTTAGCCATTAGAAGCTATATGTTACGTAAAGAAAATACAAGCGGAGGGTTTGACTTTTTTGCTAGAAAAAAACTTCTTTGGGATGGGGATAATATGAGAATAACCAATCTTGAAGAGGCAAATCAATTTGTAACTAGAAAATACCGATCTGGGTGGGAGATTTGAGTTTGATTTTATAAAATGGCATTGTTTTTGACAATTACATTTTGATGAATTCGTTTATTTCATTTATTTCTGTTTTTGTTTTGTGCTACTCTTTAAGTGCTCAAAAAATTTTTGTTACTAAAAACTCTTACCAAGCCGACCATAAGGTATATGTTGTCGACTATGAATATCAAGCTGACTTAAAAGCTTATAAGGTTAATCAATCTTACAAAGCAAAGGGCAATTCAGGTCTTTGGTATTTAACAAAAAACTCCTATCAAGCAGAAAAAAAATTATTTTTTGTACGTTATAAGTATCAGGCAGATTTTACTGTTTATTTTGTTGATTACGATTATCAATCTGGATGGCGAAACGAAGAGCAAAAGCATTTATTAAATTAATTTTCTTTTGGCTTCAAGTGCCCCTAATTAATTATCTTTATCACGGTATTTTATAAAAAATAAATGAAACCTAATCAATCGCTTAATTCTTCTAAAAAAACTCAAATTGAAAGCATGTTTGATTCAATTTCTATTGAATATGATTTTTTAAACCGAGTCATGACTTTTGGGAATGATATAAGATGGAAAAGGAAAATGTATTCTATTGCTAAAAGCCATAATCCTAAAAAACTTTTAGATATTGCCACAGGAACTGCTGACATTGCTTTAGAACTTGCAAAGATAAAAGATGCGAAAATTATCGGAGTTGATATTTCTGAAAAAATGTTAGAAGTGGGAAGGGAGAAAATTGTTGCTAAAAACTTGTCTGATAATGTTGTTTTAAAGTCTGGAGATGCTGAAGACCTTAATTATTCAGATTCAAATTTTGACGTAGTAACTATTGGTTTTGGGGTTAGAAACTTTCAAAATTTAGAAAAAGGATTAAAGGAAAGTTGCCGCGTTCTTAAAAAGGGTGGAGTTTTAATCATTCTTGAAACCTCTGTGCCAGAAAATAGAATAATAAGATTTTTTTACTTTTTGTTTAGCAGATCTTTCATTCCATTTGTTGGCTCACTTTTCTCTAAGGATAAAGAAGCATATCAATATCTTCAAAAATCTGCGGAGAAATTTCCTAGCGGAAAGCGATTTGTTTCCGTATTAGAAAACTGTGGTTTTAAAAATATTACTATTAAACCCTTAATGCTTGGAGCAACTTCTATTTACGTAGCTCTGAAATAATTTTTCTTTAATTATAAATGATTTCTAATAGCGCTTTTTTTGATCAAGTAAGTTTTTTAATAAAAGCCAAACACTCGTTTGCGGCGTTTCGAACTCCTGACTCAAATTTGCTAGAGTGTTATATAAACTCTGATAAAATTCCAAAAAAAGAAACAAACCCAACGGGTGATGGATTTCTTATAAAGCCGTTTAACCCAAAGGGTTCTGGCTACTTAATTTCATCTAACAATATTATTTCAACACACTATTTAAAAAATAGTGCATCAAAAGACATGTCTTTTTTTGAAAAGAAAATTCCTTTGGATTTTAAAAAATATAAAAAACAATATGTTGATGAGGTTGTAAGTATCGTGAATCAAATTTCTTTCTCAGATTTAATAAAAGTTGTTTATTCTAGATGTTTTGAGTTTGATCTTAAGTCTGAAAATACAATTGAATATTTCAAAAATATCTTGAATTTGTATCCAGGCGCTTTTTGTTATTTGTTTTATCATCCTGATGAGGGTTTTTGGATTGGAGC
>CAJWFY010000074.1 GCA_913031655.1 uncultured Flavobacteriaceae bacterium | reverse complement strand
AATGGACTTATGACGATATGAACAGGAAGAAATTTCCTAAAAATAAAAAAACTCCCGAAATTAATTACTCAGATATTAAAAGCCATAGCTATATAGATTCGAAGAATTATACACTGAAATATTTTTCACAAAATACTGGAGAACTAAGTGACACACAGTTATACCCAACAAATTTTACATCGGCTAAAATTTGGTTTAATAATTTTTTAAAAACACGATTCGATGATTTTGGAATATACGAAGATGCTGTGTTAATCAAAGAGTCGATTATAAATCACAGTATTTTATCTCCGCTTATTAATTCAGGTCTTCTAGATCCAGTATATATTCTAAAGACTTCTTTAGAATATTATGAAAAAAAGAATATTCCATTAAACTCAGCTGAAGGTTTTATAAGACAAATAATTGGATGGAGAGAATTTATTAGAGGAGTATACGTTTCTAAAGGAAGTGAAGAAAGGTTAAAAAATTATTGGGGATTTAAAAGGAAAATCCCTAAATCTTTCTATGATGGTTCTACTGGAATAGATCCTATTGATGATACAATAAAAAAAGTGAATAAAACTGGATACGCAAACCATATAGAAAGATTGATGATTTTAGGGAATTTCATGGTTTTATGCGAATTCGATCCAGATGAGGTTTACAGATGGTTCATGGAATTATTTATTGATTCATATGATTGGGTTATGGTACCAAACGTTTATGGAATGAGTCAATTTGCAGACGGAGGTTTAATGTCTACAAAACCGTATATAAGCAGTAGTAATTATATTATAAAAATGAGTGATTATAAAAAAGGTGAATGGAGTACTGTATGGGATGGACTTTTTTGGTCGTTTATGGATAAACAAAGAGAATTTTTTAGTAAAAATCCTAGAATGAGAATGCTAATAAGTAGTTTTGACAAAATGGATTCCTCAAAAAAGGAAAAATTACTAATTGATGCAGATAATTTTATAAAAAAACTATAGTATGTCAAAACTTAATTCTATTCAAATTGATCGTGTAATCGAAATGGCATGGGAAGACAGGACTCCCTTTGAAGCAATTTTATTCCAATTTAATTTAACTGAAAAGGATGTTATCATATTAATGAGAAGTAATTTAAAAGAATCTAGTTTTAAAAGATGGCGTAAAAGAGTGAACAGTGGAGTAAGTCAAAAACATTTAAAAAAAAGGAATCCTGAAATTAACAGATTTAAATGTAGCAGACAAAAATCTATAACTGGAAATAAAATTAGTAAAAGATAACTAACTATAGTCTTTTAATTTTGGCTCCTAACGCTAGTAATCTTCCATCTATATTTTCATATCCTCTGTCAATTTGCTCAATATTATGAATAATACTAGTTCCTTTTGCGGATAGCGCAGCAATTAACAAAGAAATTCCTGCTCTAATGTCTGGAGACACCATAGTAGTAGCCTTAAGATTAGAATTAAAGTCATGTCCAATTACGGTAGCTCTATGTGGATCACAAAGAATAATTTTGGCTCCCATATCAATAAGTTTATCAACAAAAAACAATCTACTTTCAAACATCTTTTGATGTATTAAAACACTTCCTCTTGCTTGGGTAGCAACAACTAGAACAATACTAAGTAAATCAGGCGTGAAACCTGGCCAAGGAGCATCAGAAACAGTTAATATAGAACCATCAATATAATTTTGAATTTCGTACCCACCAATATGTTCAGGAATATATATATCATCACCTTTTTTAACAATTGTTATTCCTAACTTTCTAAAAACATCTGGAATTTGACCTAAATTCTCCCAGCTAACATTCTTGATTGTAATTTCACTCTTTGTCATAGCCGCCATGCCTATCCAACTACCTATTTCAATCATATCAGGGAGAACTTTATGATTACATCCTCCTAAAGATTCAACTCCATTAATTACTAACAAATTTGAACCAATTCCTGAAATATCAGCTCCCATGCGAATTAGCATTTTACAAAGCTGTTGAATATAAGGCTCACAAGCTGCATTATATATTTCTGTTTTACCTTGAGCCAAAACAGCAGCCATAAGTACATTTGCAGTTCCCGTTACTGAAGCTTGATCTAATAAAATAAAAGATCCTTTTAATTTTTTTGACTCAACTCCGTAAAAATGTTCCTCTTTATTATACCTAAACGATGCTCCAAGTTTAATTAAACCTAGAAAATGAGTGTCTAACCTTCTTCTGCCAATTTTATCACCACCAGGTTTAGGAATATAACCCTTTCCAAACCTAGATAATAATGGACCAACTATCATTATAGACCCTCTTAAACTACTTCCTTTTGATTTAAAAGAATCAGATTTTAAATAATCTACATCAACACTATCAGCTTTAAAAGAATATTTGTTCTTAGATATTTTGTGAACTTTAACTCCTAGAGAGGATAATAAATCTATTAATTTAATTACATCAATGATTTCTGGAATGTTATCTATTAAAACTTCTTCACTAGTTAATAAACAAGCACAGATAACTTGTAAAGCCTCATTCTTTGCTCCTTGAGGGTGAATGTCACCCTTAAGTTTAAAACCACCTTCAATTGAAAAAGTACCCATTTAATTATTAGTTCGTTTTTTGAAATTACGATAAGGTTTTTTATGATTCTTGTTAAGAGGTGTTTTTGTAAACTTTTTATTAGTAAGCTTTATCAAGCTATGAGATTCAGATAATGGCTTATCACTTGAATTTAAAGAAATTTTACCACCAGAAAGGTCTAATAAATGTTTGTAAATGACATCATCTTCAACTGTATCTTTATTCCAATTCAAAAAACATTTTTTCATATGATTAGCAATCACATAAATTAATTGTTTTCTCATTTCTCCATCTTCCCAATTAACAGCAACATCTACCATCCTTTTAATATTGTTTCCATAAAACCTATATTTTGGAAAATTTTGAGGATAATTCAATTTTTCTGGTCTTTCTAAAAAGACTTCTTTTGATGGTAACGGATAAGGTGACTCAACTTCAAGATTAAAATCAGACATAATAAATAGCTGATCCCATAACTTATGTTGAAAATCTGGGACATCTCTTAGGTGAGGATTCATATTTCCCATGACTCCAATTATTGCTTTTGCAATGTTATTTCTTTCAATTATATCTTTACAAGCTAAAGCCTGATCAATCATTTTATGAATATGTCTTCCATATTCTGGAATAATTAGTTTAGTGCGTTCAGTATTGTATTGTAAATTTTCAATCAAAATATGAGTGGTTTAATTATGAAGATATGCAAATTTACTAAATTTTAATCACAAAGAAATTATTCCTTCAATTTTAGCTGCTAGTTTATATTTTTTAATTATTAAAGATGGAGATTTCATTTTTGCCTTAATAGTTACGCTTGTGAATTTATCTGATGAAGAAAGTTTCGTAGAAATTTCAGTATCAATTTCTTTAAATAAAGTTTTAAGTTTAATTACATTTTTATTATCTGATTTAAGGATAAATTTAAACATATATAAATTTGGCCATTCTGATGACTCTAAGAGTTGATTTTCAAGCCTATTATAAAAATCTTCGTTATCTTTTAACATGGGTTCAAATATATATATAAAGTTTTATTAATTGCTTAATTTGCGAATCATGAATAATTGTTATAAAATATTGATTACAGGGGGACCAGGTTCTGGAAAAACATCTATAATTAAAGAATTAGAGAATAAAAACTATAATTGCGAGCATGAAATAGTGAGAAGTTTAACCTTAGAAGGAAAAGAAAGTGGGATTGATCAATTATTTCTAAAAAAACCTTTAAATTTTAGCAAAAATCTTTTAGAATTAAGAATTAATCAGTTTAATAAGAAACAAGATCATGTTCAAACATTTTACGATAGAGGTGTTCATGATGTATTAGCATACCTTAACTATATAAAAATTAATTTTACAAAAGAATTTACAGCAGAAGCTAAAAAAATAAAATATAATAAAGTTATTGTACTCCCTCCCTGGGAAGAAATATACATTCAAGATGATGTTAGATATGAAAGTTTTGAAGAGTCTAAAAAGATTTATGATGAAATAATAAAAACTTATAATTATTTCAAAATGAAACCTATTGTATTAAGCAAAGGATCAGTAAAAGATAGAGTTGAAGATATATTAGAAATAATTAATAAAGATGAATAAACTAAAAATTGTTTTTATGGGTACACCTGATTTTGCAGTAGGATGCTTAAATGCTCTTGTAAATTCTAACCATAATGTAGAAGCAGTAATAACAGCTCCAGACAGAGCAGCAGGAAGAGGCAAAAAAATAATTCAATCAGAAATAAAAAAATATACTAATAGTAATAACTTAAGACTATTACAGCCGATAAATTTAAAAGATGAGAAATTTATAAATGAATTAAAATCAATTAATGCAGATATTTTTGTTGTTGTAGCATTTAGAATGTTGCCAAAAATTGTTTGGGAAATTCCTGAAAAAGGGACAATAAATTTACATGCTTCAATCCTTCCTCAGTTAAGAGGAGCAGCTCCAATTCATTGGGCAATAATAAATGGATTAAAAGAGACAGGAGTTACTACATTTTTTATAAACGAAAAAATTGATTTTGGTGATGTAATCGAAAAATCAAAAGTTAAAATTGATAGTTCTGAAAATACAGGTCAACTTTACGAAAAACTTAAAACAAAAGGAAGTGAATTACTACTTTCTTCACTTAAAATTATTGAAAAAAATAATTTTAAATCAACAAAACAAACTAATCCAAAAGAACTCTTATTAGCTCCAAAACTAAATAAAAATAATACTAGAATTAATTGGAATAATAAAGGGGAATCTATATTTAACTTTGTTAGAGGGCTAAACCCTTATCCTTCAGCTTGGACAAAAAATAAAAAAACTGATAAAATTTTAAAGTTATTCAATGTTGTTTTTCATTTAGAACAAAATAATAATAAAAATTTAGCTGGTACATTACTATTTGAAAATAATTCTATAAAAATAATTACTATTGACGGCTATTTGGAAGTACTAGAATTACAGCTAGAAGGAAAAAAAAGAATGAGTAATTTAGAATTCATTAATGGATATAAGAATTTTCACATGGATCTTCTTTTATAATAAAGTAAAATATATAATTTAATAAAACTAATATTTTGAATTCTATAAAAAAAGGGGATTTACTTTTTGCTGAGCCTTCAGTAATTGGTGATGTAAATTTTAATCGATCAGTTATCCTTATTGCAAACCACTCAGAAAAGGGTTCAGTTGGTTTTATTTTAAATAAAAAAACAAACTACAACACTTCGGAACTAATTCCTGAACTAAAATATGAGTTTCCTATATTTAATGGTGGACCTGTTGAAAAGGAAAATTTATATTTCATTCATAGCTTTCCAGATCTGATAAAAAATAGTATAAAAATTAAAAATAATATTTATTGGGGGGGAGATTTTAATAAAGTCATAGAATTAATAAATAATGACAAAATTAAAAAAAATCAAATTAAATTTTTTCTTGGATATTCTGGTTGGGAAGAGTCTCAATTAGAAGATGAACTAGAATCATCTTCATGGATATTAGAAAAAAAAGAAACAAGTGAGAAAATAATATTTAAAAAAGGAGTAAATATTTGGAAAGAAAAATTAATTAATTTAGGAGGTGAATATTTAGTTTGGTCTAATTCTCCTGAAAATCCGAGTCACAACTAAATATTCTTAATTTTCATATTAATTAGTTCAATAAGATGTTTTGCTTGAGTATTAGAAAATTTCTTGTTTCTGTAATCAGAAATAGCTATTATTCCACAAATAGAATTAGTTAACCAAATTTCATTAGAGGAAATTAATTCAAAAGGAGAGATTTTAGTTTCATTAAGTTCTAAACCTGGACTAGCGTTTACTAATTCAATTATTTTTTTTCTCATTACCCCATTTAAACAACCAGAACTTAAAGGAGGTGTTGAAATATTAGAACCATTAACAGTGAAGATATTTCCATTTAAAAATTCTGTAACATCTTTATTATCGTTTAATAAAATACAATTATCTAATTCATTTTCACTTGCATAAATACTTCCTATTACATTTAAAACTTTATTATTAGTTTTTAGATTAGACAATAAATTTGGTTGTATAAAATAATCTTTATATAAATCTACTTTATATGGCTTCTCAAAATTTTCAAAAAGCAAATCGTTCGATTTTTTAGATTGTATTACATAAGATGGATCCGAAGACTCAGGAGAGTAAAGACCTCCACCAGATCTAAAAACAGATAATCTAACTCTTCCAGAAAAGTTAATATCAATTTGTGAATTAGTTTTAAGAATTTCCTTTTCAAGAAAATCAGGTGTGAATTTATCCGGTATTTCCATTCTCAGCACTCTTATTGAAGACATTAATCTAAGGTAGTGCTCTTCCCAAAAAAGAATATTATTATTTACGATTTTTAATGTGTCAAAAACACAATCTCCAAACAAAAAACCTCTATTAATTAAATCAGTACTTGATTGATCAATAAAATTTCCGTTATAATTAATCATAAATAATTATGAAGAACCTACAAGCTGCTTTAAATCAGAAATTTGATTATCCCACAACATTTTTGATTCTTCAATTTCATCATCGAAAGCGAAATCAGAAACAATTAAAGAAACATCTTTAGTGATCTCGTCGACAAGGATACGTATTTCAAAAAAACATTTATCTTGATCATCACTATCATCTAGCCATTTAAATTTTACAAATAAATTTGTTTTACTAGATAATAACTCTGCTTTTTCTTCAGAACCATCCCAAATAAAAGAAAAAATTATCCCTCTTGAATTAACGTCATCTGCAAACCATTCACAAAGACCTGAAGCTGAAGAAATATATTGGTATAACATCTGCGGCGAGGCTTGGATTGGGAACTCTAATTCAAACTTAACTTTTAAATCCATAGGCGGCAATATATAGATTAAATTGAAGTAAAAAAAGAATTTTAAATATTTTTTATTCTTAGTTTGAGTCTAGATAATTTGTTTATATATTTACGCTCATTTTAATAAGGCGAGGTAGCTCAGTTGGTTAGAGCGTCGGATTCATAACCCGGAGGTCGGGAGTTCAAATCTCCCTCTCGCTACTTT
>CAJWFY010000073.1 GCA_913031655.1 uncultured Flavobacteriaceae bacterium | reverse complement strand
TAATATATTTTAAAAGTCACCTTTGAGTGGCTTTTTTTGTTTTCATATATTTGAATTAAGATTTTAATATGAATTTTTTTAATAAATTTTTTTCAAAAAAGAAAAAAATCAGTAACCAGCCGTTAACTGAGGGAAAGTTGGTTACTGATGAATCACTAAAAAAATCAGTCTCTAAAGAAATTTCCAATACAGATCTGAAGGAATCAATTATTGAAGCGAAATCTATTGATGTTGTAGATGAAACAACAAATAATAAGACAGATAAAGTTCTTGTTAATACAAAAAAAGAATCCTTAAATAAAGGACTTAAGATAAGTAGTCAATCTTTTTTTAGTAAAATCTCTAAGGCTATTATTGGAAAGAGCAAAGTTAATGACGAGGTTTTAGATGATTTGGAAGAAATATTAATTTCATCAGATGTAGGTGTGAAAACAACTTTAAAAATCATAGACAGAATTGAAAATAGAGTTGCTAAAGATAAATACATTAGTACTGATGAACTAGACCTGATTTTAAAAGAAGAGATTATATCTATTATTAGTGATGATGAAGAATCCGTTAATAATCTTATAATTAATAAAAATAATAATCCTCATGTAATTTTGATTGTAGGTGTTAATGGAGCTGGTAAAACTACTTCAATAGGTAAAATGGCTAATTATTATAAGTCTTTAGGCCTTAAAGTTGTCATTGGAGCTGCTGATACTTTTAGAGCCGCTGCTATAGAACAGCTTGAGGTATGGGCTAATAGAGTTAAAGTTGACTTAATTAAACAAGAAATGGGAAGTGATCCTGCATCTGTTGCATTTGACACTTTAGAATCAGCAATTAAAAAAGATGCTGATATTGTTTTAATTGATACAGCAGGAAGATTGCACAATAAAGTCAACTTAATGAATGAATTGAGTAAAATTAAAAGAGTTTTAAAAAAGAAAGCATTCGATGCTCCAAACGAAGTAATACTTGTAATAGATGGATCAACAGGGCAAAATGCTTTTGAACAAGCTAAGCAATTTACTAAGGTTACAGAAATAACTTCTTTGATAATTACAAAACTAGATGGTACCGCAAAAGGTGGAGTAGTTTTAGGAATTTCTGATCAATTTCAAATTCCGATTAAATTCGTTGGAGTTGGAGAAAAAATAGAAGATTTGCAAATATTCGATAAAAAAGAATTTGTAGATTCTTTTTTTAAAAAATCATAAAATAATATTAATGAGAGTAAAGTATTCTAATAAAAATAAAATTAATGTAGTGACTCTGGGTTGTTCAAAAAATATTTATGACTCAGAAGTTTTAATGGGGCAATTGAAGGCTAATAATAAAGAGGTAGTGCACGAAGGAGAAGGAAATATAGTAGTTATTAATACTTGCGGGTTTATTGATAATGCTAAACAAGAATCCATAGATACTATTTTAGAGTACTCTGAAAAAAAAGAAAAAGGTAAGATAGATAAACTCTTTGTTACTGGATGTTTAAGCGAGAGGTACAAGCCAGATTTAGAAAAGGAAATCCCAAATGTTGATCAATATTTTGGTACTACTGATTTGCCTAAATTATTAAAAGCTTTAAAAGCAGATTATAAACATGAACTTGTTGGAGAAAGATTAATAACTACTCCAAAAAATTATGCTTATTTAAAAATTTCAGAAGGGTGCGACCGACCTTGTTCTTTTTGTGCAATTCCTTTAATGAGAGGAAAACATAAATCAAAATCTGTAGAAGATATTGTCACTGAAGCAACTAAACTAGCTAATAAAGGAGTTAAGGAAATCATTCTTATTGCTCAAGATTTAACTTATTATGGACTTGATTTATACAAAAAAAGAGAGTTAGGGTTATTGTTAAAGTCATTGGTTAAGGTTGAAGGAATCGAATGGATAAGACTTCATTATGCTTTTCCTGCTGGATTTCCAATGGATGTTCTAAAGGTCATAAAAGATGAGCCTAAAATTTGTAACTATATAGATATTCCTCTTCAGCATATTTCAGATGTTTTATTAAAATCTATGAGACGAGGCTCTAGTAAGCTAAAAATTAATGAATTGATAGATAACATGAGATTTGAGGTGCCCGGAATAGCAATTAGAACTACTTTAATTGTAGGTTACCCTGGTGAGACAGAAGAAAATTTCGAGGAATTAAAAAAATGGGTTTCTGAAGTTAAATTTGATAGACTAGGTTGTTTTACATACAGTCATGAGGAAAATACACATGCTTATAATTTAATTGATGATGTCCCAAAAGAAGTTAAAGATGCAAGGTTAGCTGAAATCATGGATATTCAATCAACTATATCTTTTGATTTAAATCAAGAGAAAATAGGGAAAATTTTTAAATGTTCAATAGATAGAAAAGAAGGCACTTATTTTGTTGGAAGAAGTGAGTTTGATTCCCCAGATGTTGACAATGAAGTCTTAATAGATGCATCTGAACATTATTTAAAAATAGGTGATTTTTCAAATATTAAAATAATTAGCGCTACAGAATTTGATCTTTATGGAATTCCTTGCTAATATTTTAGTGAATAATAGATCAAATGATTGTGTATATTAATAAAAATAATTTAATTGAAATTAATTGATCCAAATATAACCGGGCATTTGCCATTACTTACTCTAAATTATTCGAATAATGAAAAAGAGCTTAATTCTTTCTACAATAGATCAAATAAATTAAAAAACTACAAAAATCAGATTGAAGAAAAACAAAAAAATTTTAATAATAAATCTAGAAATATATTATCACAAGTATTAATTGAGCAATACAAGTCAATTTCAGACAATAATGTTCAATTAAGTTTAATTGACGACTTATCTAAGTCAAATACATATACCGTGACAACTGGCCATCAACTTAATTTATTTACAGGACCATTATATTTTTTTTATAAAATTATAGACACTATAAAAATTTGCGAAGATTTAAGATCTAAATTTCCAAAAAATAATTTTATACCAATATATTGGATGGCATCTGAAGATCATGATTTTGAGGAAATTAATTTCTTTAAAACTTCTAAGAAACAATTTGATTGGAAAGTTAAAACTAAGGGAACAGTCGGAGATTTAAGTACAGAAAAACTATCTGAAGTTTTTCATGAAATGTCTAATTTTTTTGACAAAGAAAATATAAATGTTCAAAAAATGATTTCATTTTTTGAATCTGCTTATTTAAAAAATAAAAATTTATCTACAGCTACTTTACATCTAGTTCATAAAATTTTTGGAAAATATGGCCTTGTAATTTTAAATCCAGATAATAAGAATTTAAAAAAATTAATGATTGATGTTTTTGTAGATGAAATAAAAGAAAGTACTTGTTACGACCTTGTTTCAAAAACTAATAAGAGATTAATAGATTTTTATAAGGGAAAAATCAAACCACAAGTTAATCCAAGATTAATAAATTTATTTTATATTAAAAACAACCTTCGTTCAAGAATTGAAAAAAATGATTTAGTTTATAATATTTTGGACTCTAAAGTTTCATTTACTCAAGATGAAATAATTAATGAAATCAGAAACTATCCTGAAAGATTTTCACCTAATGTACTTATTAGACCTCTTTATCAAGAAACTATTCTACCTAACTTAGCTTATGTTGGAGGAGGAAGTGAAATAGCTTACTGGTTACAACTAAAAGAATATTTTAACAACAAGAATATAACTTTCCCTATACTATCAATTAGAAGCTCTGTTCTTTTTATTAATAAAAAACATACAAATAGTTTAAAAAAAATGAATTTAAATATTGAGCATTTTTTTAAAAATAATGAAAATTTATTAAAATTTTATAACAATAAATTTTCTAAAAATAAAATTGATTTCACTAGTTTAAAATCTACTCTAAGTGATAATTTTAAACAATTATTTGAAGTGGCAAAGCTTACTGATTTTTCATTCACTGGAGCCGTTAATGCTCAAGAAAAAAAGCAGAAAAATGGAATTGATAATTTAGAGATAAGGTTACTCAAAGCAGAAAAGAAAAAAAATAAAGAAAAATTAGATAAAATAATGTCTATCAAATCAGAACTATTCCCCTATAATTCGCTTCAAGAAAGAGAAGTTAATTTTTCTGAATTTTTTCAATATTATGGAGATGAATTTTTAGATACAGTTATAGAAAATATTGATCCTTTTGATCCGAGTTTTGTAGTAGTTGAATTGTAGAAATTTATTATCTCAAAGTATTTTTATTAATAGTATTTTTGAATATGGAAGAAAAAGTTTTAATAATTGATTTTGGTTCTCAGTACACCCAATTAATTGCTAGAAGAGTTAGGGAGTTGTTTATATATTGTGAAATTCATCCGTATAACAATCTTAAAGTAGATTTAAATTCTTTCAAAGCTGTTATTCTTTCTGGTTCTCCTTTTTCAGTTAGATCTGAAGATGCTTTGCATTTTGATTTGACCAAGATAAAAGGAGTTAAGCCACTTTTAGGTGTTTGTTATGGCGCGCAGTATATCGCGCACTTTAACGGGGGAAAAGTAATTCCATCTAATAAAAGAGAATATGGAAGAGCTAATCTTTCCGATATTGATAATTCAGATCCTCTTTTTAATGGAATAAAAACTGGAACACAAGTTTGGATGAGTCATAGTGATACTATTGAATCTCTGCCTTTAAATGCTAAATGTATTGCTAGTACTAATGACGTTAAAAATGCTTCCTTTTCAATTAGCGATGAATTGGTTTATGGTATTCAGTTTCATCCAGAAGTATACCATTCAAACGACGGAAAACAAATATTAAAAAACTTTTTAATTAATATTTCTAATATTAAGCCAAATTGGACACCTGATTCATTTTCAACTAAGACTATTTTAGAAATAAAGAAAACTGTCGGCAGTGAGAAGGTTATTTTAGGCTTATCAGGAGGGGTTGATTCAACAGTTGCTGCTGTTCTTTTACATAAAGCAATTGGGAGTAATTTACATTGTATTTTTGTAAACAATGGTCTTCTAAGAAAAGATGAATTCCAAAGTGTTCTAAACCAATACGAGGGAATGGGTTTAAATGTAAAGGGCGTTAACGCATCAAAATATTTTATTGATTTACTTTCAAACGTTAAGGACCCTGAGCAAAAAAGAAAAGTTATAGGCAAGGCCTTTATTGATGTCTTTGATAAAGAAGCAAAATTGATAAATGGAGCTAAATGGTTAGCTCAGGGCACAATTTACCCTGATGTGATTGAGTCAATTTCTGTAAAAGGTCCATCTGCTACAATAAAATCACATCATAATGTAGGGGGTTTACCTGATTTTATGAAGTTGTCAGTTATAGAGCCTTTGAAAATGTTGTTTAAAGATGAAGTCAGAAGAGTTGGTGCTAGTTTAAAAATAGATCAGAACCTTTTAAAAAGACATCCATTTCCAGGTCCAGGTTTAGCTATTAGAATATTGGGAGATGTAACGAATGAAAAAATTAAAATTTTACAAGAAGTAGATGCCATTTTTATTGATGGTTTAAAAAATCATGGACTATATGATAAGGTTTGGCAGGCTGGAGCCATCCTACTCTCGGTTAAAAGTGTGGGTGTTATGGGTGATGAAAGAACATATGAAGAATGTGTAGCTTTAAGGGCAGTAGAGTCAACAGACGGAATGACAGCAGATTGGGTTAACCTACCATATGGATTTCTTCAAGAAATATCTAATAAAATAATTAACAATGTTAAGGGCGTAAATAGAGTTGTTTATGATATAAGCTCAAAGCCTCCAGCAACAATTGAATGGGAATAATGAATTTTTTTAGAAGTTTAATTTTATTTTTTTTATGTTCTTTTTTTAGTTATTCTCAGGGAAATTCTGAAAAAATAAATAATGAATATACTATTGAAATTATTAAACATAAAGTAAAAAGAAAACAAACCCTCTACACTATTTCTAAACTATATAATGTCCAAATAGATGATATAATAAAGTATAATAATCAAATTAAAGGATTTAAAATATCTAGAAAAATGGAACTTAATATTCCAATTAAAAAAGACATAATACCAAAAAAAGAATTTTTAAAACCCGTTATAGATTCACTTCAAAGAAACTCTAAACAATTAAAAGATTTAAAAATTAATTTATTAGAAAGCACTTTTAAAAATAAAAGTATAAAGTTCGCTTTACTATCTCCTTTTAATTTAAATAATATTGAAATTGATTCTATTGAAAATTCAAAAAATTATTTAAAAAACTTGAATTTGTCTACTATTTCCTTAGACTTTTATAGTGGTTTGTTGTCAGCTTTAAGAAAAGTTCAAGAACTTAGCATTAATGTTGATTTAAAAGTAATAGATACACAAAATGATTTTAAATCAATAAGTCAAATTATTTCATCTAATTTATTTGATGATTACGATTTTATCCTTGGACCATTAGTTCCTAGAAATATCAATCAATTATCAAAAACTATAATTAATTCAAAGACGCCAATTGTTTCTCCTCTAAGCTCTAAAACAGTTGAATTAAATAGTAATGTTTTTCAGTCGATGCCAACAGAGAAGAATCAAAGATCAATTATGCTTGAGTATGTAAAAAAATTACTTGATACTGACCCTGATCCTTGTGTTATGATTGTTTACGATGATAAAAGTATTAAGGTAAAAGATCAGATTTTAGAAATTTACCCTTATGCAGAGTTAATTAATACAGATATGACTAATGGATTAGTTGACCCTGAACTAACAGATTCTTTACTTGTGTCTTCTAAAAAAAATATTGTGTTTTTAGAATCACAAAATTTGAATATAATTACAAGTGTGTCCTCTTTACTGAACTCTCAAATTTCTAAAGAAAGAAGTATTTCTTTACTAACTACCTTTAGAGCTGATGTTTATGAAAACGAAAATATTTCTTACGAGCATCTAGGTAACTTAAAATTCACTTATCCATCTTATTACAGGCCTGTTTATGATGAAAAACTTGATGCTTTCAATGAACTATACCTAGCTAGATTTGGAAAACTTCCTAATAAAATTGCTATAAGAGGTTATGATATCACTCTAGATTTAGTATTAAGAGTTGCATTTAAAAAGAAGTTAATTAAATCTATAGATATTGGTGAAACAGAATATTTACAGAACAGATTTAATTATTTACCTAAAGATGATGGTTATATTAATAATTCTATTTTTTTAATTCAACATGACAAATTAAATATTTATGAAATTTATAATGACAAGTAAAGTTTATTACGAGGGAAACTTAAGGACTAAATGCGTTCATTTAAAGTCAGGG
>CAJWFY010000072.1 GCA_913031655.1 uncultured Flavobacteriaceae bacterium | reverse complement strand
CAGCCTGGCGGATCAATTAAAGACGACTTATCTATTGACTATTGTAATAAAAATAATTTGTCAATGGTTTTAACAGGAATTCGTCATTTTAAACATTAAATTTATTAACTTGTAATAATCTATAAAATTATGGCATTTTTTGACTTTTGGACTGAATCTATTGCAATTGATCTTGGCACAGCCAATACTCTAATTATTCATGATGATAAAGTAGTCGTTGATAGTCCTTCAATTGTAGCAATTGATAAAAGAACTGATAAAATTATCGCCGTTGGGACTGAAGCTAGCTTAATGCAAGGCAAAACACATGAAAACATTAAAACAGTCCGTCCTCTTAAGGATGGTGTTATTGCAGATTTTAATGCATCTGAACAAATGATCAGTTTGCTTATTAAAAGCATTCCTTCTTTAAAGAAAAAGTTTTTTACTCCATCTTTAAAAATGGTCATATGTATTCCCTCTGGAATTACTGAAGTTGAAATGAGAGCGGTAAGAGAATCTGCTGAAAGAGTTAATGGAAAAGAAGTTTATTTAATACATGAGCCTATGGCTGCGGCAATAGGAATTGGCGTAGATATTATGCAACCTAAAGGAAATATGATTGTTGATATAGGAGGAGGAACAACAGAAATTGCAGTAATTGCTTTATCTGGAATAGTATGTGATAAATCTGTTAAAGTAGCTGGAGATGTTTTCACTGGGGATATCATTTACTATATGAGAACACAACATAATTTATTTATTGGAGAAAGGACTGCTGAAAAAATTAAAATTACAATAGGCTCTGCTTCTGAAGAACTAGAATCTCCTCCAGATGATATGTCAGTACAGGGGCGTGATTTATTAACAGGTAAACCTAAAGAAACTCTAATATCTTATCGAGAAATTGCTAAAGCACTAGATAAATCAATTGTAAGAATTGAAGATTCAGTAATGGAAACTCTTTCTCAAACTCCACCTGAACTAGCTGCAGATATATATAATACGGGGATTTACTTAGCTGGTGGAGGATCTATGCTTAGAGGCTTAGATAAGAGGCTTTCTAAAAAAACAGACTTACCGGTGTTTATTGCTGAAGATCCGCTTAGAGCAGTTGTGAGAGGGACTGGAATAGCTTTAAAAAACATAGAAAGGTATAAAAGTGTCTTGGTGAAATAGTTTATTATTATGCAACGAATCATTGATAGCATCTTAAAAAAAAAAGATGTTTTAGTTTTCTTAATTCTGTTGCTCTTTTCTCTTTATTTAATAATAGATTCTAATTACTTCCATAAATCTAAAATTTTAAAATTATCCAACAATATAGTTAACGATATTTTAAAAGAATATTCTTCTATTAACGAATACATAAAACTAAAAGAATACAACACTACACTAACTAAAGAAAATATTAAATTAAAAAATGAACTACAAAAATTTAAACTCAAAAAAACAGATAGTACTTTTTTAAAACAAGAATTCATTTATACTGATGCTAAAGTCATTTCAAATAATATTTCATTGCTAAAAAACTATCTAGTAATAAATAAAGGAAGCAAAGATGGGATTATTAAAGAAATGGGTGTTACTAGCTCTAAAGGAATTATAGGTATTGTAAATGAAGTTTCAGAAAATTATTCTTCTGTTATGTCATTACTAAATATAAATTCAAAAATTAATGGAAAAATAAAAAGAACTTCTCATTTTGGAAGCATAGAGTGGGAAGGGTTAGATAAAGAAATACTTTTACTTAAAGATATTCCTAAAACAGCTAAAATTAGAGTTGGCGACAGCATAGTGTCTGGTGGTATGTCTGCAATATTTCCAGAAAACATCAAAATAGGTTTAGTTTCTAAAATAGAGTATAATAAAAATTTAGACAATTATTTAAGACTTGAAATTATGCCGCATAACGATATGTCAAGTATTAGAGATGTGTATTTAATATTAAGTGTTTTCAAAACTGAAATAAATCAATTAAAAGAAAAAGTCAATGAATAATTTATACTTTTCTATTATTACAAGATTTATTTTATTAGTTCTAATACAAGGATTTGTTTTTAGTAAGTTTGATTTATTTGGAATATATGACCCATATATATGCTTGGTTTTTATATTAATCTTTCCCATTAAAATTAACAGAATTATATTCCTGTTAACGAGTTTTGCTTTTGGAATTACTTTAGACTTATTCACAAACTCTTATGGCATAAATGCTGCTGCATGTTTATCAATAGCGTTCATAAGGCCATACATTTTAAATTTCGTTTTTGGTTCTTTTTTTGACCCTAGAGGTGTGAAAATGATAAAACACTACCTAGCAGATTCATCTATATATCAAAAAATTATTTATCTATTTATTATGATTTTCTTACATCATCTCTTGATATTTTCGTTAGAGGCTTTTTCATTAAATCACTTGACTTTGATTTTCACAAAGACAATCAATACTTCTATATTATCTTTTATTTTTTGTTCTACATTCATTTATTTATTTATTCAAAATGAAAAATAGATTACTTCCAATATTAATTATTTTATCAACTATAATTTTTATTTTAAGATTATTCTGGGTGCAATTGATAAATATTGATGATGTACAGCTATCAAACAAAAACTCAGTTCAAAGAGTTTACAATTATCCAGACAGAGGGTATATTTTTGACAGGAATAATAAGTTACTAGTTGAAAATGAGCCTTATTATGATTTAATGATCGTGCCTAAAGATTTAAAAGAAATAGATACGATTGAATTTTGTAGAATATTGAAAATTGATAAAAAAACTTTAATTACAAAAATTAATAAAGCAAAAAAATTCTCAAGAATCAAATCTTCTGTTTTTTTATCTCAAATTTCTAAATCTGATTACGCAATTGTTCAGGAAAAATTATGGAAATACAAAGGGTTTAGTATTCAAAGAAAATCAAACAGGAATTATCTTTTAAATTCTGCTTCAAATATTTTAGGTTACATAAGTGAAGTTAATGACTACGAAATAAGTGATAACACATATTATGAATCAGGTGAATTAATTGGTAGGCAAGGAATTGAAAAAGCTTATGAAAAAGAATTAAGGGGACTAAAAGGGGTAAACTACTATCAAAAAGATAAATTTAATAGAATTACAGGTTCTTATAAACAAGGCATTTACGATACATTATATAAGCTTGCTAATGACATCAATTTGACCATAGATTATAATTTACAAACTTATGGCGACTCTTTAATGATAAATAAATACGGCAGTATAATTGCGATTGAGCCTAGTTCAGGAGAAATATTAGCACTTGTTAACGCTCCTACGTTTGATCCTAATTTATTAATAGGAAGAGACAGATCTAAAAATTATATCAATTTAAAAAATGACACAATAGGAAAACCATTATTTGACAGAGGATTGCAAGGACAATATCCCCCAGGATCTACATTTAAATTGGTAAACGCATTAATTGCACTACAAGAAAATGTTATAAACGATAAAACCATTATATATTGCAATCAAGGACATTATTACTCTAGCAGAAGGTTTATGAAATGTCATTGTAATATTGGAACAATAAATAATTTAGACAAAGCAATTTATAATTCCTGTAACACCTATTTTGCAAATATATATAAGCAATCCATTGAAAAGTTTCCTAGCTCTTCAATAGGAATGGACAATTGGAAGAAGCATGTTAGTAGTTTTGGATTTGGAAATTTTTTAGGCTATGATCATCCCACTGGAAGACCTGGTCTGATTCCAGATTCTAAATATTATAATAAATGGTATCCAAAGGGAGGGTGGAAAGCAGCTACAACTATTTCAAATGGAATTGGTCAAGGCGAAATACTTACAACTCCAATGCAGTTAGCAAATTTAAGTGCAGCAATTGCAAATAGAGGTTGGTTTAAAACTCCTCATTTAGTAAAAAAAATTAGTAATAATGATATAAACGAAAAATTCAAAATAAAAAATTATACAACAATCGATTCGATTCACTTTGAAAAAGTAATTGAAGGGATGTATAATGTAATTGAAAAGGGTACCGCACAAAATGCTAAAATAAAAGGAATTAAAGTAGTAGGTAAAACTGGGACTTCAGAAAACTTTATTAAAATTAATGGTAAGCGTCTTCAATTAACTGATCATTCTGTTTTTATTGGGTTTGCTCCAAAAGATGACCCTAAAATTGCTATTGCAGTGTTTATTGAAAATGGTTATTGGGGAACAAGATGGGCAGCTCCAATTGCAAGTCTTATGATGGAAAAGTATTTAAATGAAAAAATCAACAGAAATTATCTTGAACAATACATTTATAACGGAAATTTAATTAATGAATATCGAAAACCTTATTTAAAATCTAATTTTAAAATAAATGAATGAAATAAATATAAAAAAAATAGACTGGATTAGTTTAGCAATATTAAGTCTATTAGTTTTATTAGGATTAATTAATATATACTCAGCAACTCATACTGACTTAATCGAAAATGCATTTTCATTAAAAAACCCCTTTGGAAAACAATGTTTATTTGTTTTTATATCCATAATTACATTTCTTTTAATTCAATCATTGCCCTTCAAATTCTTTGAGAAGTTTTCAAGTATTTTATATGTTTTATCAATCCTGTCATTAATAGGACTCTTTATATTTGGAAAAAATATTTCAGGAGCAACTTCCTGGTATCAAGTTTTTGGATTCGGAATTCAACCAAGCGAATTTGCAAAACCAATAACTGCTCTAGCTTTAGCAAAATTTTTAAGTGAGCTTAATGTTAATATTAAAACAATTAAAACTCAATTTTATTCTTTTTTAATTATTTTAATACCAATAATATTAATTATACTTCAGCCGGACCCTGGCACAACTTTAATATTTTTAAGTTTTTTTATAGTTTTTTATAAAGTAGGGCTTCCTTCAATCTATCTCAATCTATTTATTGGATTCATTATTTTATTTTTTCTAACTATATTTTTCAGCAAACAAATAATAATATTAGCAATTTTATTTATATCTATTGCATTAGTTTTTTTTATGAGATCAAATAAAAAGTTAATTAAAAAAATTCTGATTTATAGTTTTGTTTTTTCTGTTTTTGCTTTTTCTGTTGACTTCATTTTTAATAATATATTTGAACAGCATCATAGAGATCGGTTCAATATTGTAATGGGATTACAACAAGACAATAGAGGGATTGGCTATAATACCAATCAATCTAGAATTGCATTTGCTTCTGGAGGGATTTCTGGCGAAGGATTCTTAAAAGGTTCTCAGACAAGAGGAGATTTTGTTCCGGAACAACATACCGATTACATATTCTCAACTGTTGGAGAAGAATGGGGATTTTTAGGAGCTAGTATTGTAATATTACTATTTTCTTATTTGATGATTAGGATCTCTAAACGAGCAGAACTACAAAGGAATTTATTTAATAAAATATACACCTACTCTACTGTCACTATACTATTCAGTCATTTTTTTATCAATATAGGAATGGTGCTTGGATTGGTACCAACTATAGGAATTCCTTTACCTTTTCTAAGCTACGGAGGTTCTAGCTTAATTGGGTTTATTATTTTGTTCTCTATTTATATCAAACTAGATTCTCAAAGAACCAGCAAATGGTAAACTAATTTTTTCGCCCAAATAAATCGCCTAAATTATTTCCCAAAAACATAAAACTAGTTACAAGTAACATAATTGCAATTCCAGGTATAACAGCTAAGTAAGCTTTGCCTAAAATTATATATTGATAATTATCTTTTATCATTGACCCCCAGCTTGGCATTGGAGGTTGAGTGCCAATTCCTAAAAAACTTAATCCACTTTCAATTAAAATAGCAGATGCAAAATTAGCAGCAGAAATTATTAGAATTGGACCAATAATATTTGGAATTAAATGATTACAAAAAATTCTGAAGTCTGAAAACCCTAAAACTTTCGCAGCTGTTATATAGTCCTTATTCTTTTCAGAAATAACTTGTCCCCTAACTACTCTAGCAACTTCAACCCACATGGTCAAGCCTACTGCTACATAAACTTGCCAGAAACCTTTCCCTAAAGCAAGTGAAATTGCTATTACTAATAGCAATGTTGGTATCGACCAAAATATATTAATAACCATCATGGATAGCTTGTCAATTAACCCACCATAATAACCACTTATTAAACCAATTGACAATCCTATTAAAAGTGATATAAAAACAGCAATAATTCCAATAAACAAAGAAACCCTCGTGCCTAACATTACCCTTCCAAACACATCTCTTCCAAAACTATCAGTTCCAAATAAAAAACTTCTCTTGTTAATATATTTATTTTCAATTTCGCTAGTGCTTAAATTATTAGGGAATAAATTATAAGAAATAAAATTTTTTTCTAAATTTTTTTCATAATCCTCATATTCAATTCCATCATCAGTTAGTTTGTAATTTTCAATTAACACTTCTTGGTCTGGAAATTTATTTCCAAAAAAAAGATTCATAAAAAATTGATCATCAGCTGAATTGTTTGGAACTGAAATAATATTTATACTAAAACCTGGAGGCTTAGAGTGTATCGGTAGGTGCATTTGATTTGAGTACTCAGAATTATCAGGAATAAAAAAATATGAAAAAAGTGAGATTATAAAACAAAAAAATATAAAAAAACAAGAAAGAAGTATACCAAAGTATTTCTTAATAAAACTAAATTTCTTTGTTAACATTAATCAATTTTAGCAAGTATTTTTTTTACTTCAATATTTTTTGATTTTAAATTTAAAAGCACATTTATACTTTCATTTAAATAAAAGTCAGACTGTAAACTAGAGTGCCATTTTTTCCTTCTTTCTAATAATTCATTTGATTTATCTAAAGGTTTTTTCTCGTCAGTTAATAAATCGAATATTAAATCATTTTTATAGTCTTTAATTTTATCAAACTTCGAAAGATAATCCTTGTCTGTTGTTTGCATTTTTTTAAATGAATTATAATTTAACGAAAAGGATTTTAAATCTCTTTTAGAAGCTATCCACTTTGCATTTTCATTAATCAAAGAAGCTAATCCACTTTCATTTATTCTATCATTACCATCATCTATTACATCTTTAAAGTTAAAGTAACCATTCCATACATTATAAGCTGCAGGATCAATTTGATCCCAGTTTAAAGGATTTTTTTCATCACTTTCTCCAATTTCTAAAAACGAATAACTGTTAGGTATTACAATATCACTTTTTACTCCCTCAATTTGAACAGACCCTCCATTGATTCTATAAAATTTATCAGTTGTAATTTTTAATGCTCCAAGATCAAATTGACTAT
>CAJWFY010000071.1 GCA_913031655.1 uncultured Flavobacteriaceae bacterium | reverse complement strand
GGTATATGATTGAGAAAGATGGTGATAATTATAAGTTTTCAGATCAAGCTTTAGGAAAATAATTCCATTAAAGATTCTAATCCCCTTTTTATACTTTTTTGAAAGACATTACAATTAATATAATAGATAGAGACGGTAAAAAACACTCTTTGATTGCTCCTACAGACATGAACATGAATATCATGGAACTTTGTAAGTCTTATGAGTTGCCTGTTGAGGGAGTTTGTGGAGGAATGGCTATGTGCGCTTCTTGCCACGTATATGTTGATTCTGAAATATTGATTGAAGAAAAAAATGCCGACGAAGAAGCTATGCTTTCCGAAGCATTCCATGTCAAAAATAACTCTAGGCTAGGTTGTCAAATTCAAATCAATGAAAAATTAGATGGCTTCCAGTTTGAGTTGGCTCCAGAATAAAACTTAAACTAAATTTTGTTTTTTAATTAAATTCAAAGCAGATCCTTCTTTGTACCATTCTATTTGCTGATCGTTATAAGTGTGATTAGCCATGATTAAATTTTTAGACCCATCTGAATGAATTAATTCAATACTAATTTGTTTTCCAGGACTAAATGATTCAAAATCTATAAAGTTAAATATATCATCTTCTTGGATTAGATTATAATCATCTTCTTTAGCAAAGGTAATTCCAAGCATCCCTTGTTTTTTTAAGTTGGTCTCATGTATTCTTGCAAAAGATTTTACTAAAACTACTTTTACTCCAAGGTGTCTTGGCTCCATTGCTGCGTGCTCTCTTGATGAGCCCTCACCGTAATTATGATCTCCTACAACTACAGTGTCTATGTTGTTTTCTTTATAAATCCTTTGTACAACGGGAACACCTTGATATTCACCGTTTAATTGATTTTTTACAAAATTTGTTTTTTCGTTAAATGCATTTACAGCGCCTATTAAACAATTGTTAGATATGTTATCTAAGTGCCCTCTAAATTTAAGCCATGGACCAGCCATGGAAATATGATCTGTAGTGCATTTTCCTAGTGCTTTTATTAGCAATTTAGCATTCATGATATTTTTTCCGTCCCATGGTTTGAATGGTTCTAGTAATTGTAACCTTTTAGACTCTTTATTTACAATAATATTTATTTTTGATCCATCAGTTACAGGCTCTAAATATCCAGCATCTTCAACTTCAAACCCTTTTGGAGGGAGTTCCCACCCTGTTGGTTCTTGAAGCATGACTTTTTCACCTGATGAGTTTATCAATGAATCAGTTAGAGGGTTAAAATCCAGTCTTCCAGAAATTGCTATGGCTGCAACTATTTCTGGTGATGCTACAAAAGCATGAGTATTAGGATTCCCATCAGCTCTTTTGGCAAAGTTTCTGTTAAAAGAATGGACAATTGTATTTTTTTCTTTTAACTCAGCATCCTTTCTAGCCCATTGACCTATGCATGGACCACATGCATTTGTAAATATTTTTGCATTCAAATTTTCAAAAATTTCTAAAAATCCGTCTCTATCGGCCGTGTATCTTACTTGCTCTGAGCCAGGGTTGATTCCAAGTTCAGCTTTAGTTTCTAAACCCTTATCGATTGCTTGTTGAGCTATTGAAGCTGCCCTAGATAAATCTTCGTAAGAGGAATTGGTACAAGATCCAATTAAACCCCATTCAACCTTTAAAGGCCAGTCATTTTTTTTAGATTTTGCAGCCATCTCATTTATTGGAGTCGCAATATCAGGTGAAAAAGGTCCATTTACGTGAGGCATTAATTCAGATAAATTTATTTCAATTACCTGATCAAAATATTTTTCAGGTTCTTGGTATACTTCAGGGTCAGCTGTGAGGTATTCTTTTATTTTATTAGCAGCATCAGCTACATCACTCCTGTCAGTTGATCTTAAATATCTTTCCATTGATTCATCATAACCAAAAGTAGAAGTGGTCGCACCAACTTCAGCGCCCATATTACAAATGGTTCCTTTACCTGTACAGGACATTGACTTGGCTCCTGGACCAAAGTATTCAATTATTGCTCCAGTTCCTCCTTTTACCGTTAATATTCCAGCAACTTTTAATATAACATCTTTTGGAGCTGTCCATCCAGATAGTTTTCCAATTAGTTTCACTCCAATTAATTTAGGAAACTTTAATTCCCATGGCATGCCTGCCATTACATCTACAGCGTCTGCTCCACCAACTCCAATTGCAACCATTCCAAGCCCACCAGCATTAACTGTATGTGAATCTGTCCCTATCATCATTCCACCAGGAAAAGCATAATTTTCCAAAACTACTTGGTGGATAATTCCTGCTCCAGGTTTCCAAAATCCTATTCCATATTTATTTGAAACAGTTTCTAGAAAATTAAAAACTTCATTACTATTATTTAGAGATGCTTGAAGATCTTTTGTAGCTCCAATTGATGCTTGAATTAAGTGATCACAATGTACTGTTGTAGGTACGGCCACTCTACTTTTACCTGCTTGCATAAATTGCAATAAGGCCATTTGAGCTGTAGCATCTTGACACGCTATTCTGTCGGGAGCAAAATCAACATAATCTTCTCCTCTTTTAAAAGGAGAGTTTAGTTCAGAATTCCAAAGATGAGAATAAAGTATTTTTTCAGAAAGAGTTAAAGGGCTTTGGTTTATTTCCCTGGCTTTATCAACTTTCTTTTTTATTTGCTGATATACTTCCTCAATCATTTTTATATTAAATGCCATATACTTTATTTTGGATTGTAAAAATAGTTTATATCATATGAATTTAAAAGAATTCATATTCTTTTGTTTAGCTCCCTATTTGATGAGTGGATTTTTAAAGTGCTATTACGATAGAACAAAGAATCAACATTACAAATGCAGGAAGAGATTTAATTAAAGGATCATTTATTTTTGTATGAACAAAAATAGCTCCAACCATAAGGCACCCCATCAAAAAGGCGCTAATGTCTATTAAGATAGGAAACCATATCCCTAAAATCAGAAGACCAGCTAATGATAGTTTTAAAAAACCAATCAATTTCATAAACCAATTTTTAAAACCATAAGCATTGAATTCATCAGACATGTTTTGAGAGTTTCCTCCTCTGTATTTTGAGGGAGATTTAAAATTTAACAACCACACATTAAAAATTCCTACGGCAATAATAATTTGAATAATAAGTTTTATTTTTTCCATTGATTATATTTTTTTATTAATTTAACGAATTAAATTCAAATGTATGGATCATATTGGTAAATTACTATTAAGAGTAGGCTATTCATTGTTGTTAATGACTCATGGTTTTCCAAAGCTGAAAAAACTTTTTTCAGATGACATAAGGTTTCCCGACCCTCTGTCTGTGGGAGAAGAGAATTCGCTGTTTCTTACTGTTTTAGCGGAATTTGTTTTTCCTTTATTTATCATAGTAGGTTATAAAACTAGGATAGCTTCTTTTTTTCCAGCATTTGCTATGTTAATAGCTGCTTTTGTAGTTCATTTTGATGATCCTTTTGGCAAAAAAGAATTAGCTATTTTGTATTTATTAGGCTTTGTTCTTGTAACCTTATTTGGACCTGGTAAATATTCAATAGACCACTACAAGAAAAATTAGATTAGGATCCTTGAGAATCCATTTTTTTTCTATATTCTGAAGGAGTCATGCGAATTTGATTTTTAAAAAGTCTGTTAAAATGAGAGAAATTATTATAACCACACTGAAAGCAAATGTTCTTAATATCGAGTTTACTTTGAGCTAATAGTCTTAAAGCGTTGTTGATTCTGTATTCATTTAAAAAAGTTGTAAACGTTTTGTTTGTTTTAGACTTAAAGTACCGGCAAAATGATGGGGGTGTCATAAATACTAGTTCTGAAACTTTATTTAGTGAAACCTCTTCTTTGTAGTTGAGTTTTATGTAATTAAAAACTTTTTTTATTCTCTCATTTTCTTCAATATTTTCTGAATCAAAATTATCTGAATTTAAAATAGTAACATCTTTGCTAAGTGAAAGATCATTTAATATTTTTATTAATGTTAAAATTCTTTGAATTGGTGTTTCGTATTGAAGCCCTAACATGCTAATTCCTATAGTTTTTTTTGTTTCACCTGAAAAAAAAAGACCTTTTTTAGACAACTCAAATAGTTTGTTAATGTTTTTAAATTCTATTACTTTTTCAAGCGAATTTCCTAAAAAATTTGCACCAAATTGAATAACAACTTCTTTTCTGTCGATATCAAAATAGTCAGTAAATCCAGTATGTGGAACATTAGATCCTATCATTACTAAATCTCCTTCCTGATAGTTTGATAAGTTTAAACCTACTTGTCTTTTTCCTTTACCGTTATTTATATACACTAATTCAATTTCTGGGTGGTAATGCCATTTTTGAAATTTATTGTTAAGGTTGTTGTTGTTTATGTCAAATAATTGATAAGAAAATGAGGCATTTTCTAACTGAATTGCCTCTAAATTAGCTTTTATTGACAATTTCTTATTTTTAACCACTAAATACGTATTTATTTAACATTATTAAATTATATATAACAAATATTGTTAATACAGTACAAGTATATGATAAAATACTTAAGTTATTACTTAGTATATGTGTTATTTTTGTAAAATATTTAAAACATTTATGAAACACCTTTTTTTATTTTTATTACTTTCAAACACATTAATTAATGCAAATTTTGATAATCTATATAATCTTGAAATTTTAGATTTTAATCAACAGATTATTGAAAGTATTAAGTCCAACAATTATGATTCAGTCAAAGAATTGCTTTCAAATAGGTTAATATCTGCTAGCTCAATTATTGATGGAAAACCACTTTTAATTCATGCAGTTATTAATGATAAACCAGACATGGTTAATTTATTAATAAGATACGGAGCTCAACCTTTTACAGATTTCTGTGATCAAGGTTATAACTCTCTAGAATGGGCTGTAAAATCGGAGAGTTATTATGCTAGAGCTGAGCTAATAGTAATTACAATTTTGAAAAACTAAATAATCTATAAAGTATAATAATATTTTGTTTGTTGTTTAAAACCCTTGATTTTCAAGGGTTTTTTTTGTAGATAACTCCATTGAAATATTTAATATTAGTTTTGTACCAATAGATTTATAGTTGACAATTCGACTGAAAGAATTTATCATCAAATTCAAGAAAATAGATTAAATTAGAAGTCTATTTTAAACTTTCATAAAAACATAAATCATGAAAAAAATAACATTATTACTATTATTAGTCTCGATATTAATTTCTTGTAACAATTCAGTTAAAGAAATTGAAGTAGATCGAAAAGCTGGAGAGTGGGTTAAAACAGGAGTAAAATATTCAATTGGATCTGATGCTGATGTAGCTATTGTTAAAAAAATGTTATCAAGTCATGTGTCATTAGATGCTGAGGGGGTATTTTCCTCAATAGGCGATACCTTAAAGTATTATCCACATAATAGGAAATCATCCATTAAAATGGACGTTAACATGTTAAAGGATTACTTTTCTCAGTATGACTCTATCCAAAAGAATATACTATACTATCTTCCGTACAATGTTGAGACTTGGACTGGAAGCATAGTTCAGGTAGGGGCGGTTGAGACAAGATTTAATAAAAATGGAACTATTGAAAAAGACCGCATAATTAATAAGTTTTTTATTGGCAATGATGGATTGGTTCATACCATACGCGAATGGAATGCAGATTGGTAAAATAAATACAGGAGCATTTATGATCCATCTAATATTATCTATTTTCTTTTTAACATCTTGTTCTAAAGATCCAATTATTTATAATCTAACCACCTCTGCATACCCCCCCGATGGAGGAACAGTGTCTCCAATAACTAAACAATATGAGGAAGGGAAAATAGCTTCAATAAATGCAACTCCAGCATCAGAATATTTTTTAGAAAGTTGGACGGGTGCAACAGGTTATTCAAGTTCTGTAAATATTGTTATGGACTCCGACAAATTTGTTATTGCAAAATTTGTAAAAAAGAAATATGATTTAACAACAAGTATTGAAGGTAAAGGAACAATAGAAGAAAAAGTAATTAAAACAGGCGCTAACACAGATTATAATAGTGGAACAATTTTAGAACTAACCGCAATTCCATTATCAGGATGGAGATTTAAAGAATGGTCGGGAGACATTACAGGAACTGAAAACCCTGTACAAATTACCATTAATGAAACTAAAAAAGTTACTGCAATATTTGTAGAGAATTATGTTGGTAAAAATACATCTAAATTTCTTGCACTTGGGGATAGCTATACAATTGGTGCATCTGTTGCTAGTAGTGAAAGATGGCCAGTTCAGTTTCTAAGTGAATTAAAATTATATACTAAATATATTGATACATTACAGATAATTGCAAGATCTGGATGGAGAGTTGATCAATTAAAAGAGGAGATGAATAATTCAAAGCTTGAACCACCTTATGGACTAGTTTCGCTTTTGATAGGAACTAATAATCAATTCCAAAAACAAGATGCAAATGATTTTCGTCCTGAATTTATTGAAATGTTAGAAAAATCCTTAAAATTAGTTAAGGACAGAAAAGAAAGGCTATTTGTAATTTCATTACCAGATTGGGCAGCAAGTCCTTATGGAGTTGGTTTTGATAGAGCAAAAGTTTCTAAAGAAATAGATCAATTTAATTCTGTAATTAAGGAAGAGTGTGATAAGAGAAATATTCTTTTGTTTGACATTACATCTATCTCAAGAAGAGCTTTAACAGATATAACCTTAATAGCAAATGATGGTTTACATCCAAGCGGAAAAATGTATAAACTTTGGGTTGATAAAATGATCCCTATTATATCAAAAATTAATTTTAAATAATTTCCTGATAAAACTTTGAAAACGGTCTTTAAAAAGATTGAAGAAATAAACTATGAGTACAAGTATGAGTAAGTTTGTTAATCCATTCATAAACTAAACATAATAATTACTGAACTAAAAGAAGAAGATATGCCTATGGTTTAGGATTGTTAAAATCATATATTTGGTATGAATTAAAAATAAGAAGTTCTAAATGAATGTAATAATGTTTGTAGTGGGTGCTGTAATATTTGCTGTTTTTCTTATGGGTGATGTATCGGAAGTTAAGACTGAAGAGAAAGTTACTGATGAAAATTATGGGTATTATGCAAGACATCAACCTGAAAAAGCTGAATTAAAAGAAGATGATATGCCTATGGTTTAAGGAAATCCGGATAATAATAAAAGCGCAAGAGCCCCTATTCCGATAAAAACATATGAACTTCCAAGTGCGCTTATTGTCTTCAAAATTGAAAATTTTCTAACTTTCAAATCATAAATTTCATCTTTTAGAATTGTTTGATTTCCCTCTTTATTTTCTAAAATCATTGTATTTTCATCAATAGACACTAATCTACCTTTCACATTTGTTCTATCAATCTTTGCAACCTCAAACTTTTGATTTTTTTCGCTTGCAATGTTATTGTAATCCACAGTTCTATAACTAAAACAACTTTGAAATAAAATTGAAAATAA
>CAJWFY010000070.1 GCA_913031655.1 uncultured Flavobacteriaceae bacterium | reverse complement strand
CAGGTTCTTAAAAAATTACAACAAAAACATAAAGTTCAAATTCATGCTTTAAACACAGGATTTAATTCACAAGGTGTAGACTTAGGAAGTCGCTACATAAGACCAATTGAAAAACCAAAAGCACTAATGATAGTAGGGGATGGCATCAGTTCTTATGAAGCAGGTGAGGTTTGGCACTTACTAGATACACGAGTTGGTGCGCCTATCACTAAAGTTTATCAAAGTTACTTTAATCGTATAGAATTAGAAAAATACAATACTTTAGTATTAGTTTCAGGAAGATATTCTTGGGATGAAAAGACAACAAAATCATTAAAAAAATGGGTTTCAAAAGGAAATACAATTATATCAATAGGGACAGCAAACAACACATTAATTAAACATAAAATAATATCGGAAACACGAGTAATTATAACTAAAGACACATTATCAATAGCTAAGATAAAACCCTATATAGAATCTTCAGAAAATTTAGGACGTGAAAAATTAGGGGGGGTATTTTTAAAAGGAATTATTGATTTAACCCATCCACTGGGGTTTGGATATACTAACAAGGAAGTAATTCTTTATAAAAATAATTTAGTTTGGTTAAAGCCCAGTAAAAGCCCATATGGAACTCCCGTAATCTATGATAAAGAGCCTCACATTGATGGATTTATTTCAAAGAATATTAAAGACAAGTATTTACCAAAAGGAGCTCCAGTTTTAGTTAGTGCTGTTGGAAAAGGAAGAGTTGTTCTCTTCGCTGAAAATCCAAACTTTAGGGGAACCGCTTATGGAACAAATCGGATGTTTTTAAATGCGTTTTTTTTAGGAAATCACATATCAGTTCCTAATTCAAAATGATTTATAAGGAATTTTATCAATCCCTAAAAAAAGCCCATCTATAATAGGTGGGCTTTCCTTTTAGAATAGAATTTAAGAATTAATAAAAACAATTTCTATTCAAAGAATGTCAAGCAGTTTTTTTGAATTATTAACTTATAATTATGGCAAATATATTAATTATTCTTATTAAGACTAATTATAAATAACTATTTTTGTAAAACAGATATTATGTTAAAAACACAAAACAATGAAAACATTTTTCAATTTAATTTTAGTATTATTAGCATTAACTGCTAATGCACAAAAGAAACAGAAACAGGATGCAAAAGCTATAAAGAAAATGTGTGGATGTTTTGAAGTAAACTATAATTTTGCGGAGACATTTAACTATTCAAGCGAAACTGAATATAAGCCTTCAAAAACAAAAACAATGAAGGGATTAGAATGGGCAGGTTTGGTTATAGATAAGAATAATTTAATATCTATTCAACATATTTTACAGGTAGGAAATCCCTCAGATCCAATGGTTGTCAAGCACTGGCGACAAGACTGGCTATATGAAAACACAGACTTCTACATGTATAGTTCAAATTATAAATGGGATTTTCAAAGAAAAAAACAAAAAGAGGTAAAAGGACAATGGTCTCAAAAAGTCTATCAGGTAGATGATAGTCCACGTTATGAGGGTTCTGGATCTTGGGTTCACGTTGATGGAAAAAGCTACTGGGAAAGCAAAACTAGCGCTCCATTACCGAGACGAGAATATACAACTCGAAGTGATTACAACTTAACAATGCGTGGTAACCGTCATGAAATAAAAGATTACGGTTGGTTGCATGATCAAGACAATGATAAAATTATACGTGAACAGGGTAAAGAAGACCTGATTATTGCTAAAGAAAAAGGATATAATACATATGTAAGAGTAGATGATAGTAGATGCTATTTTGCTGCAAATTGGTGGCAAGAGAATACAACAAAATGGTTAGTAGTTAGAACAAAATGGAATGAAGTATTTATGAGAAATAAAGATCTCTCTTTAGAGGTTAAAGTGAATAATAAAGTACTATACAAGCATCTATTTGATGAAGCTATAAAAGAACAAGCACAAATTTATCCTTTAATAGAATCTTTTGTGAAATAACAATAATGTGGATATGAAATCAATTTTACGTATTCTTCTAATTATTCTAATAAGTTCATCAGATGTTTTAGCGCAAGAAAATCTTTTTTTATCAAGAGATTATTGGAAACGAAATCAATCGATTGAAAATATAAAGAAAGATATTTCTGAAGGTAATAACCCTTCTGAATTAAATAGATATGCTTTTGATGGAGTAGTATATGCGATTTTGGAGAATGCAAATGACGATGTCATAAAATATTTATTAACCATAGAAGGAAACAGTATAGAGAAAAAAACCCATGATAGCCGTACTTATATTTTTTGGGCATCTTACAAGGGAAATATAAACATAATGAAACACCTTTTAGAGAAAGGTGCAGAAACAGATTTACGTGATAGCCATGGAAATACACCAGTAACATTTGCAGCTACCACAGGGCAAAAAAACATTGAAGTGTATGAATTGTTTGAAAAAAATGGTGTTATACTTAAACAAGAAAAAAATAAAACTGGAATAAACACTTTATTGCTTGTAGCCCCTTATTTAAAAACCGAAAAGGAACTTAACTATTTTATTTCTAAAGGGTTTAATATTAGAGGCAAAGATCCAAAAGGGAATAATATTTTTAATTATGCTGTTAAAAAAGGAAATATTCCTTTTCTAAAACTACTTATTAAAAAAGGAATTAATCCAAGGATACTTAATAAAGAAGGAGGGAATGCAATGTTGTATGCTAGTAAAGGTTTAAGAAATTTTAAAAATCCAATTAAGACTTATAAATTCCTAAAGAACTTAGGAATAGCTGTTAATGTTGTGGGTGATAATGGACAAAACCCCTTACATAACATTGCAAAAAGAAATAATAATCTAGAAATTTTTTCTTTTTTCATTAAAAAAGGAGTGGACGTAAATTTACAAGATAATAATGGCATTTCTCCATTTATGAATTCAGTGATTAGTAATAATTTAGACTCAGTTAAGTTTCTTTCAGAATATGTTGAAGATTTTGACTTAAAAAACAAAAAGGGTCTTTCTGCTCTTTCAATAGCCACGAATAAAAGTTCGGTAGAAGTCGTAGATTTTCTATTGAAAAAAGGAGCAAACATCAACATTAAAGACAATAATTACAATTCAATTGCATATTATTTAATTGAATCGTTTAAGCCTGAAAATCTTCATGATTTCAATAAAAAATTATCATTACTTAAAAATAATGGATTAACTTTCAATCAAGTTCAAAATGAAGGCAACACATTATTGCATATAGCTATTAAAAAAAACAATCTTCAACTCCTTAAAAGCTTAACACCGTTTAAAATTGATATAAATGCAAAAAATAATTTAGGTTATACTAGTTTGCATCTTGCTGCTATGATGTCAGAAAATGATTCTATTATAAAGTACTTATTAAATCTCGGAGCTAATAAGAACATCAAAACAAAATTTGGTGAAACTGTATTTGAACTTGCTAGTGAAAATGAATTATTAAAAAAAGTAAAATTAAATTTTCTCAGATAAAATGAACCGAATAATAAAACTTTTAGTAATATGTTTTTGTAGTGCTTTTATTCTATTGAGTTTTTCCAAATATATGGAAACAACTAATATAAAGTGTATGGTACAAATGACGAATTATTCTGGGCTTAGAGCTTATGTTATAATATCATTAATTGATCCTAGTGGAAATTATGAAAAAACACTTCACGTTCGCGGAGAAGACAAAGAGTGGTATAGTGAAATTCCCATGTGGTGGAAATTTTATGGAAAGTTAAGACCAAAAATAGATGCTATTTCAGGCGCAACTATTGGTGGAGGTGAGAGAGTAATAAGTGTTTTTAAAATCCCCAATGAAAAGATAGATACAGGTTATAGTATTCGATTTGAATCTGCAGTTGAAGAACAGGGGTATTATTCAGATGATGTTGAATTTAAGTTAACATCTGAGAGTATAAAAAGTAAAGTAGAAGGAAAAGGATTTATACGATATGTCCGAATGATGCCATAATAAATAAATATGATTGGTTCTCTTTGGCGTAATAGTCATTTCATACTTGCGTCAGTTTCAGCATTGTTTCTTATACTCGCCTCCGTTACAGGAGTAATACTCTCTTTGGAGCCGATATCTAAGGCTTCTCAGCCTTTTTTAGTTACTAGCCCAAATAGTATTCGGCTTTCGGAAACAATTACAGCTTTAAAAAAGAATTATACAGATGTTTTAAAAATAGAAATTACTGCAGAGGATTTTGTTAAGGCATCTGTTATTTCTAAAAAAGGCAACAATGAAATTATATATATCAATCCAAGGACTGGAAAAAAAATAGGAAATGTTTTACCTCAATCAACATTTTTTAGTTTTATAACTAATCTTCACCGATCATTATTTCTTAAAAGTTTGGGACGATTATTTGTAGGAATAATCTCATTATTATTATGCTTAATTTCTATTACAGGCTTATTTTTAATGGCTCAAAGACAAGGTGGATTCAAGAAAGTATTCAAGAAAGTTAAAGAAACAAATTTTGCTCAACGCTATCACGTTATTTTCACTCGCTGGTTTTTTATACCAATTATAATTATTGCTTCCACAGGGGTTTATCTTTCATTAGAAAAATTTTCTATACTAAAGACGACTCCTATCAGCCATACTTTTAATAAAAAATATTTAAAAAAAGGAAGGGATTTATTCAATATTAAAACATTCAATGATTTGAGTTTAAATGAAGTTAGGAGTCTAGCCTTTCCTTTTTCAAAAGATTCAGAAGATTATTTTCAATTAGCATTAAATGATAGAGAAATATTAATTAATCAATATAATGGTGAAGTTGTAAGTGAAGTTTTATACCCTTTTTCAAAAATTGCTTCTCAATGGAATATGACCCTTCACACTGGCAGAGGGAATGTTCTTTGGTCTGTTATTTTATTATTATCCAGTATCAGCATATTATTTTTCATTTTTTCTGGATTTACAATGAGCTTAAATCAGCGTAAAAGAATTAAAAAAGCGAAGATGTTATTTAATAAAGATGAAGCTGAATATATTATTCTTGTTGGCTCAGAAACTGGTAAAACATTCTCCCTGGCTAGAATATTTTTTAGAGCGTTAATAAAAGAAGGAAAGAAAGCACACCTAGCATCACTGAATGACTATAATTCCTATGAAAATGCCAATCATATGATAGTATTTACATCAACATATGGCGATGGCGACGCCCCTAGTAATGCTGTTAAATTTGAAAAACTATTCAAAAAAATACAAGTTAAAAATAAAATTCGCTTTTCTGTAGTTGGTTTTGGCTCATTAGAATATCCTCATTTCTGCTATTTTGCAATAAAAATAGACGCATTACTTCACAGCCATCATAATTTTATTCCCTTGAACGAAGTATCTAAAATAGATGATCAATCTGAATCTTCTTTTCTAAACTGGATAAAAAATTGGAACAAGAATACACGAATGAACTTGAATATTAAATTGAACCACAAAAATAATAATCCGATGTTAAAATATGAATTTGAAGTTATAAAAAGGACAATTCTAAATTCTGATAACACATCAATTTTAAGACTGAAATCAAAGAAAAAAATCACTTTTCAATCAGGAGATCTTTTTAATATCAAACCACCATTAAATAGTAATTTAAGGAAATATTCAATAGCAAAAATAGAAGGAGATATAATTTTAAGCGTTAAATGGCATCCTAAGGGAATTTGTTCAACCTATTTATGCACTTTAAAGGAAGGCGATATAATTTCAGCAAGTATTGAAAAAAATGAAAAGTTTTATTTTCCAAAAGAGGCCTCTTCTGTTTGGTTAATTGCAAATGGAACTGGAATAGCACCATTTTTAGGAATGATAATTAAGAATGCTAAAACAAATATTCAATTAATATGGGGAGGAAGAACAAAGGATTCCTTCCAATGCTACAAAGAGGTTTTAGAAGACTACTCTATGAGGAGTAAGAAAAATAAAATTATTCAAAATCAAATGAATACTTTTCAATTTGCATTATCACAGAGCAATGAAAAAGAACATGTTCAAGATTTGATATTAAAAAATCAAACTAGAGTTATTAAGGCACTAGAAGAAGGGGAAGTTTTTATGATTTGTGGTTCTATAAAAATGCAAAATTCCGTTTTAAACACATTAAATGAAATTTCCAAAACTAATCTTGAAAGGCCATTGAGTTATTATCAAAACAATGGTCAAATATTGATGGATTGCTATTAAAAAAAACAATTTAAATTAAATTTTATCAAAAATTTGAAACCCTTTTATAAGAAATATAGTGTAATTATATTATTGTAAAAGTTTTAATTAAATCCTGTTTATCCAAACAAAGTCTCTTATATAAGGTGTTTATTCCAGTGAGCTTAAAGAAAAGTATTTAGGGAAAGGGATTGAAGCATTAATAAGTAATGCTTTGACAGGGAAGAATATTTTTTTTGCCAAAAACGCTGTCTTAAGTTTAACAAATATTAAACCAATAGGATGTTTTTAACATTATTGTTTTATTGAAAAACACACAACAAACAAATTTTTTTAATTTAAATTATAGTTATTCAATAATTTGTAACGCAGATTGTTTTTTAATTTATTTTGATTTACAAAAACAATATCTTTCAAAGAGATAAATTCTTCTTTTGTAAATACTAGCATCAGATTAATTTGACTTGTAGGAATAGGAATTTTTCTTTTGCATTGAGGGTGACATGATAATTCACATTGCCAATAGTCAATATTTACTGATTTAATATATTCCTTAAAGCTATTTAGTTCATCTAAGGTAAGTTCTAGATATATATTTTTGAAACTCAAAGAAAATATACCACATTGACAGGAAGCTAGATATCCATCGGGATGATTAATTATAATTCTACTTTTTAAGCACATATTTGTTAGGTTTTAAACCATATAAACGTTTAAGTTAACTGGAAATTAAATTTTGTATTGTAATGTTATATAATATGTTTTTGGGGCAGCAGGAATTATCCCTGGGCCAGGGTATCCTGTGGCTCGTCTTGTAAAATACTTTGTATTTAACAGATTATTAACTCCAGCTTCAATTCTAAAACGTCTAAACAAAAAGGATGAAGAAAAATCCATAATTTCATAGGAAGGAATAAGACCTATTAGACCACTTAAATTACCCTCTACAGCATTTGATGAATCCGTAAACTGACTTGATAAATAACTATATTGCAGATTCATTAAAAGGTTCTTATATCCAAACTTAAGACCTGTTTTCAAATTTTGATTAGGAACAAATTCTACTTTTTTTCCTTTTACCCCTGATTCTTTTGATCGTGTATATTTAGAATCAATTATTGAGAAGTTTATGAAATAATTCAATACAATTGGAGAATTAGGTTTTGAAATAAAAGGCTTAAGATTAAAGTCTAATAATGATTCTACACCATAAATTTGTGCATCTCCAACATTACCCCTTTCACTTTTTATATTACCATCAGGAAGAACTCTTTGAATAAATCCAATACGATTATTATAGTTTAAATTAAAAAAGCTTAAATCAAAAGACAAAAAGTCTTTTAAATCACCC
>CAJWFY010000069.1 GCA_913031655.1 uncultured Flavobacteriaceae bacterium | reverse complement strand
TTGATAAGACTTTTTATAGTTTTTGTTTGCTTTTCATTTTCTCTGGAACTAGCGGGTTGATAGCTCTAAACCATAATGGAGGGAAAAGGCTTAATATAATTGAGGAAGGATATCCGAACGGGAGCTCGGGGCTTTTTTCAAAACAGTCCAATATTTGATATTTTTTTGAAGCTTTGTAATGATGATCACTGTGTCTGGTTAATTCGTAAAGAACTATTCTCCCTATGCTATGATTGGAGTTCCAAGAATGAATTTCCTGAACGCGTTCATATCTCCCAGAGCTGGCTTTAAACCTTCTTAAGCCGTAATGCTCTATATAGTTTATTGTCTCTAGAAATAAAAATGAAATTACACCTATAAATACTGCAAAAACCAATGCTTTATATGAAAAAACAGCATAGACACCCGCAAGATATGCTGACTGTATTATTAGGTACCAGATCATGTCGTTTTTAAAAGAGTAAAAGCTTGACCCAGAGTTAGATAAGAGTTCTTTTTGTTTCTTCCATGCATCAAAATATTGTTTTGTCACTGAGGAAACCCAAAAAGAATAAACAGTTTGATTGTACTTTGCTGTTGCCCCATCCTCTGGCGTTGCGACCTTTAAATGGTGCCCATAGTTGTGTTCTATGTAGAAGTGCATGTATAAACACGGCATATAAAGAGTTTTACTCAAGGTCCTTTCAAAAAGTGTAGTTCTGTGACCAAGCTCGTGTGCCACATTTATTGCGTTAGTGGCCAAAAGAATTCCAACCGAATAAGAAAGGCCAATTAACTCAAACAAAGAATAGTCTATATTGGAAATGTTTGTGAACGACCAATATAGAAGACTAAAAACAATAGGAAGATTTAAATAAAGCATTATATCAAAAATTCTATTGCCTTTTTTTTTCTGGACCTCATTCTTAGACAGATTTATAGAGTCTTTCCCTACAATTACTTCAATTACCGGAATAACAATAAAAGCAAAGAGTACCGCGGAAAAAGTTAGCCAACCTCTTGATCCAATTGAAAGCGCCGTAGCAAGAGGAATGGTGTATGCAGCTAAGTACTTTAAATCTTTCATGTTAATTAAATATAAAAAAAGATTAGCTTGTTTCATAATAACTGCCAACAAGCTATATTTGCAAAAAAATGTCGATGCCTATTGAGTACGTGTACAACACAAAGTTTAAGCTTGCAAACGAGACTAAAGTGTCTTTTTGGCTAAATCAGGTTGTTGTTTCAGAGAATTATGTTTTAGGAGATTTGACCTATGCTTTTTTTAATGATGAAGATTTAAAAGAAATAAACATTAAGTTTCTAAATCACGATTTTTATACGGATGTAATTTCCTTTAATGACACAAGGAATCAAATAATTGGTGGAAACATTGCCATTTCGGTTGATCGCGTTGTAGAAAACGCAAAGTTGTTTGACGTTTCTTTTGATGATGAGCTTCGAAGAGTTATGGTCCATGGGCTTTTGCATTTCGCAGGCTTTAATGACAAAACAAAAACAGATAAGCTTATAATGACACAGACAGAAAACTTAAAAACACAAATGTTCCACGTGAAACAATAAAAATATGTTTAATTCAGAATACGATGTTATTGTTGTTGGCGCTGGGCATGCTGGCTCTGAAGCTGCCGCTGCCGCCGCCAATATGGGGAGTAAAACTCTTTTGGTCACAATGAACCTTCAAAATATTGCCCAAATGTCTTGCAATCCAGCTATGGGCGGTATTGCCAAAGGTCAGATTGTAAGAGAAATTGATGCTTTGGGAGGATATAGCGGAATCGTTACAGACAATTCTGCCCTACAATTTAAGATGCTAAACACCTCTAAAGGGCCTGCAATGTGGAGTCCTAGAGCTCAGTCAGACAGAATGCGGTTTGCAGAAGTTTGGAGAGGGATGTTGGAGCAAACAAATAATTTAGATTTTTATCAAGAAATGGTTACGGGTCTTTTGATTGAAAAGGACAAAGTAGTTGGAATAAAAACCTCATTAGGCCTTGAAATTAAATCTAAGTCGGTTATTTTAACCAACGGAACCTTCCTTAACGGGCTAATTCATATTGGAGAGAAGCAGTTTGGAGGGGGAAGAGCTGGAGAAAAAGCTTCTTTTGGAATTACCGAGGCTTTAGTTGATTATGGTTTTATGTCTGGCAGAATGAAAACGGGTACTCCGCCTAGGGTTGACGGAAGGTCTTTGGATTATACTAAAATGAGTGTTCAGCCTGGAGATATTAATCCCAGTAAGTTTTCGTTTTTAGATTCTACCTCCCCTTTGTCTAAACAGTTAGATTGTCATATGACCTATACTAACCCTAAAGTTCATGATTTGTTAAGAGAAGGGTTTGAAAGATCTCCAATGTTTAACGGAACAATCAACAGCACCGGCCCAAGGTACTGCCCGTCAATTGAAGATAAAATAAACAGGTTTTCTGAAAAAGATCGCCATCAAATTTTTGTTGAGCCAGAAGGCTGGAGTACCGTCGAGGTTTATGTTAACGGGTTTTCAACCTCTTTACCTGAAGATATTCAGTTCAAAGCACTATCCTCTGTTTCAGGCTTTGAAAAGGTTAAGTTTTTTAGACCTGGTTACGCTATTGAGTATGATTATTTTCCGCCAACACAACTCAAAAACAGTTTAGAAACAAAACCGATTTCAGGATTATTTTTTGCAGGCCAAATTAACGGGACAACTGGTTATGAAGAAGCGGCAGCACAAGGTCTAATGGCAGGAATAAATGCACATTTAAAAATTGCAGATAAACCTGCCTTAGTTTTAAAAAGAGATGAAGCTTATATAGGTGTTTTAATTGACGATCTTATTACAAAAGGCACAGACGAGCCTTATAGAATGTTTACATCTAGAGCAGAATACCGCACTTTACTAAGGCAAGATAATGCCGACTTAAGGTTAACTCCTTTGTCGCACAAACTGGGGCTTGCTTCAAAAGCAAGGCTTATAAAAGCAGAAAACAAAAAAATTGAAACAGAATCTTTTGTTTCTTTTTTTAAAAAAACCAGCGTTAAACCTGAAGAGGTTAACCCTGTGCTTTTAGAAAAGAAATCTTCACCAATCAAACAATCAACAAAGCTTTACAAAATATTTTCTAGGCCAAACATTTCGCTTAAAGATTTATTAAAAATTGAATCTGTTAATCATTATTGCCAGTCAAAGAATCTAAACAAAGGGGTCTGTGAACAAACAGAAGTCCAGGTTAAGTATTCGGGTTATATTGAAAAAGAAAAACTAAACGCTGAAAAGTTAAACAATTTAGAAAACATTAAAATACCCACAAGCTTTGTTTATTCTAAAGTGAAATCCTTGTCTGCTGAGGCAACACAAAAGCTAGACAATATAAAGCCATCAACCCTTGCCCAAGCGGCCAGAGTGAGTGGTGTGTCTCCAAACGACATCAGTGTTTTGATGGTTTATATTGGCAGATAAAGTGTTCCACGTGGAACCAAGAAAAAGAATGAAAGAAAACAAAAGACTAATTGTAAAAGATTTTTTTTTAACCAACGAAGAATTCGAGCTGGTTAAAGACTCATCTAACAACATGTTAAACACTACGCCAAAACCCTCTAAAAAGAACCTTTCAAAATATTACGCCTCTTCAAAGTATATTTCACATCAAGAATCAAGTAGCGGCATTTTTTCTAAATTATATTATACAGCAAGAGCCTTGGCAATGTGGCCTAAAAACTTGCTAATTTCAAAATACTTCAATCAACCTAAATCAGCTTTAGACATAGGCTCAGGCTCTGGAAGTTTTGTCAAACATTTAGAAAAAAAACAATGGAAAGTTAAAGGCTATGAGCCAAGCAAAAAAGCCAGAGCGCTTGCAAACAAAAAGAACATCAGCCACGTTTCTAGTCTAGAGAACTTAGAGCCGTTAAGTTATAGTTTGATAACCTTTTGGCACTCTTTAGAACACGTTTATTTAATGGAAGATACTTTGCAAAAATCGATTGACGCCCTTGAAAAAAACGGAATCATAATGATTGCATGCCCAAACTATAAGTCTTGGGATGCGAAATATTACGGATCAAGCTGGGCTGCATTTGACACGCCAAGACATCTTCGTCATTTTGCTCCAGATTCGTTAGAAAAAATATTAGACCCATTAGGCATGAAGCAAGTTAACCAATGGCCTCTTCTTTTAGATGCGTTTTACATTTCAATGCTTTCAGAGCAAAATTTAAAAAATAAATTTTGGTTTTTCAAAGGATTCTTTATTGGCCTGTGCTCTAATATTAAAGGTTTTGCCTACAAGAATTATTCTTCACACATATATGTCTTTAAAAAAACGATTTAAATGGCTTTTAATGAGCTTTTAGATTCTTAAAACAAATTAGCGCCGCGAAAGGCTAGGTGTTTAAATCAATAGACTTAAAACAAGAGCTATTTAATAGCTAAAAGCTATCACAAAAACAAAAAGAATAGAAAACAACTATCGGGTCTCAAAAAAATTAAATTTATGACTTATGAAGGAGTCTTGTGAGTTTTAGGGAAAGATCCATAAAAATCATTTGTGAGTTTCCGTTTGATTGAATGTTGTAATAAGCCTCTTCTAATTCTAAAGAAACTTCTTCAATATTCTTGCCCGTTATAAACTCAGAAAAAGCATCAAAATTAAAATCTGTTGTTGGTGAAAAAACTGTCAAGTTTTCTAAAAAATAATTTTTTAATAAAGCTTGGCGAAACAACTCTAAAGCAAAAGCAATAAAACTTTTTTGGGTCTCTCTACCTTCTTTTGACAGGGTTTTGCTCCAATCAATAAGCTCAAGGACAGCCTCTTTATTTTTGCGTACTTTAAAAGCCGATCTAACCCAAGTCAAAAACCACTCTTCAAACTTTTTTTCATTTTCATTTTTGCTAACAAGTTTTAAAGCCTCGCCGTAGTCTCCTGCAGATTTAATTGAAGCTGAGCGAGCTTCTTCAGACGAATAACCCTTAGAAAACAATGCAGCAGAAACTTTTTCTGAAGATAATTTTTTGAGCTGTATAGTTTGACAACGAGATGTTAGGGTTTTTGCTAAAAAAGAGGTGTCTTCGGAAACAAACAAAAACAAGGTTTTTTCAGGAGGCTCCTCGATTAATTTCAATAGCTTGTTGGTAGCGCTAAGATTCATCTTTTCAGCCATCCAAACAATTGCCACTTTCCACCCTCCCTCGTAAGCTTTTAAAGACATTTTTTTGACAATATCCGAAACCTCATCTGTCCCTATTTTGCCTTGTTTGTTTTCTATTCCAATAGAAAGATACCAGTCATATAAAGAACCGTAAGGCTTAGAGTGAAAGAACTCTCGCCATTTTTGTAAAAAATTCACTGAAATTGCTTTTGACTTTACGTCAAGATTATTTGCAACGGGGTAAATAAAATGAAGATCAGGATGTTTTAATTCACTTAACTTTAATCCGCAAGCCTGGTTAGCGCTAGCTTCATCGCCACACAAAACCATCCTGGCATAAGCGATCGCTAAAGGCAAACTTCCACTCCCTTTGGGACCACAAAACAATTGACAATGCGAAACACGCCCCTTTTTATAACTTCTAGCGAGTTCGCTTTTAATTTCTTCTTGACCTACAACATCTCTAAATAACATGTTACAAAGATAAAATTTTATGTTCTTTTAAGTTCAACAAAAACATATCTTTGAAATAAATTATTTATAAAATAATGAAATCGATTGATCAACACAGTTTTAAAGGTGAAAAAGCCATAATAAGAGTAGACTTTAATGTTCCATTAGATCATCAAAAAAACGTCACAGACAACTCTAGAATAGAAGCAGCTAAGTCAACTATTTTAAAAATCATTAATGACGGAGGTAGTTGTATATTAATGTCTCACCTGGGCAGGCCTAAAGGAGAAGATCAGGACCTTTCATTAAAGCATCTTGTCAAAGAAATAGAAAAGACACTAGAGCTGGAAATTACATTTGTTCCTCAAGTAATAGGTGAAAAAACTCTAAAAGCAATCAAAGGGCTACAGAAAAAAGAAATTATATTATTAGAAAATTTAAGATTTCATTCTGAGGAAACATCAGGAGATGAAAACTTTGCAAAAAGGTTAGCTTCATATGCGGACTGTTATGTAAACGATGCGTTTGGGACCGCCCATAGGTCTCATGCTTCAACAGCAGTTATTGCAAAACATTTTCCAAATAAAAAATTTGCTGGACACCTTCTTTTAAAGGAAGTAAACTCAATACAAAAAATTATGGATAGTGGAGAAAAGCCTGTTTTAGGGATTTTGGGTGGGGCAAAAGTATCTTCTAAAATCACAATCATAGACAATATTTTAGATAAAGTTGACAACCTTATTATTGGAGGAGGAATGGCGTTTACCTTCATTAAAGCGCTTGGAGGAAACATTGGGAAATCCATATGTGAAAACGATAAAACGGACCTAGCTCTTTCAATTTTAGAAAAGGCAAAACAAAAAAAAGTGTCCATTTATCTTCCTGTGGATGTGGTTTGTGGAGATGACTTTTCAAACGAAGCCAACACAATAGAGAAAGAGATTAATAACATACCAAATGGCTGGGAAGGGATGGATGTAGGTCCAAAGTCTAGAAAACTTTTCGATAAAGTAATAAACCAAAGCAAAACTATTTTATGGAATGGTCCTGTTGGAGTTTTTGAGTTAGAAAAATTTTCAAAAGGCACAATAGCTATAGGAAAATCTATTGCTAGAAGCACTAGAAACGGCGCGTTTTCACTTGTTGGAGGGGGAGACTCTGTCTCTGCGGTAAAAAAGTTTAATTTTGAAGACAAAGTGAGTTATGTTTCAACAGGCGGAGGGGCTATGCTAGAAAGCTTAGAAGGGAAAATACTTCCGGGAATTAAAGCATTAATGGATTAATTTAAAAAAATGAGATTAATCAAGTCAATATTGGTTTTTATAACTATTGTCGCATGCGACAACAGTCAAAACAGCTACAAGCCTATTTCTAGCGGAAATATCCATACGGTTACTGTTGTAATCGAGAATATGCTTTGGAAGTCAAAAGTAGGAGATCATGTTAGAAAAGTTTTTGCCTCTGAGTTTTTGGGACTTCCTCAGCAAGAACCTTTGTTTTCCTTAAAACAGATTTCACCTGATATTTTTTCAGACTTTACAAGAAGCAGCAGGAATGTACTGATAGTTTTAAAAAGAAATACAGATACTTTAAGAATAAGCAAAAACAAATATGCAGCTCCGCAAGTTGTTGTTGAGATTCTGGGTAAAAATAATAAAGAAATTATTAACCAAATAAACTTACACTCACTAAAAGCAATAAAAGCATTTAAGCAAGGTGAAATTAAAGAGAAACAAAGAAGAATAAAAAAATCAATATTAGAAACAAACGAGTTAAAGAGTCGTCACATAAACTTAACCTTGCCTTCAGCCTACAAAGTGTTTAAAAAAGAAGACCTAAACAAGCTTTGGTTTCAACGAGAAACAGAAAAAGGAAGCGTTAATGTGATGGTGTATTTTATTGAAAACAATAAATTAATCGATGAGTTTAATGAATTTAAAATAATTAAACTAAGGGATTCTATTTCAAAAATATTTGTGCCTGGAAGAAAT
>CAJWFY010000068.1 GCA_913031655.1 uncultured Flavobacteriaceae bacterium | reverse complement strand
ATTTATACTAATTATAATTACAATTATAAATCTAATTCTTTATCGGATCAAAGTTTAGTGCTTAATGAAAATGAAAATGCAATTTCATTTAAATTAAATAAAAATTTATTTGGGTATAAATTTAAAACTAAAATTTCTAAAAATCTTTTTGGTGATAGATTGGGAGATATAATAGATTTTAATATTAGCCCTGTAAATAACGTTAAATTTCGAAATCAAATAGGGTTAAATTTTGTAAACAAACATCCTGGTCTTTATTATGAATTGTATAAAAGCAGTTATCTTGATTTAAATTGGAATAATAATATTAAAAAAATTCAAACTAAGAATTTTTATATGAGTTTTGCATCTAAAATTTCAGGAAATTTTAGATTAGATTTCAGGATAATAAATAATTACACTTACTTTTCTTTAGTTGATAATAATGTAGGGTTTAACGAAGGAAACCAAAGTTTATTACCAATTGTTAATCAATTAGATTCAACAATCAAGTATTTAAAAATAAAATGGCAAAAAGAATTTAAATATGGAAAATTTAATTTTGACAACTCTTTAGTTTTTCAAAAAGTTAGACAAAAAAAAGATTTTTTAAATCTACCAGAATTTTTAATTAGAAACACTGTTTATTATTCTGATACTATTTTAAAAGGTGCAATGTTTTTTCAGACTGGTTTGAGCGTTAAATATTTTTCCAAATTCTATTCTAATGAATATAATCCACTTGTTAGCTCATTTCATATACAAAATGAAAAGAAAATTGGAGGATTTCCATTGATAGATGTATTTGTGAATGCAAAAATAAAGCAGACTAGGTTATTTTTGAAAGCTGAACACTTTAATTCAAGTTTAACGGGGAATAATTTTTATTCTTCTCCGTCTTATCCATATAGAGATTTTTCAGTAAGATTTGGTTTGGTCTGGAATTTCTTTAATTAACTGATATAAGGTCTCCTTTTTCTTTAGATTCTAGCTTAGAGTAACCCATTAAATATTTATCAATTTGAACTGCTGCTTCTCTTCCCTCAGAAATTGCCCAAACAATTAAAGATTGCCCTCTTCTCATGTCTCCAGCTGAAAATATATTTGGGACACTTGTCTGATAGTTGTTGCATATTAACTGATTATTATCATCTGTTTCAACATTTAATTGATCAATTAAATCTGGTTCATGTCCATTAAACCCTAATGCTAATAAAGCTAAGTCACAAGGCCATAATTTTTCTGAACCATCTTTTTCTTTTAGTTGAGATCTTTCACCTTCTTTTTTAATCCATTGAACTTCTACAGTTTTTAGAGCTTTAACATTTCCTTTTTCATCTCCAATAAATTCTTTTGTTAAAATACTCCATTCTCTATGTATCCCTTCTTCATGAGAACTAGATGTTTTTAATTTAAAAGGCCAATATGGCCATGGATTATCCTCAGATCTGATGGTCAAAGGCTTAGGCATAATTTCAAAATTTGTAACAGATTTAGCCTCTTGACGATTAGATGTTCCAATACAATCAGAACCAGTGTCACCTCCACCAATTACTATAACATTTTTATCTTTAGCATTAAACTCTTTTTGAGTTTTGGAAATTCCATCAACAACTTGATTTTGAAGTTTTAGAAAATTCATTGCTTGTTTGACTCCTTTTAGTTCTGATCCTTTTATTGGCAGAGACCTTTTTATAGTTGCGCCTCCACATAAAACAACAGCATCATAAGCTTTTAAATCATCAACAGGAAAATTTCTTCCAACTTCAGTATTTGTTTTGAAATTTATTCCTTCATTAATCAGAACTTCTAATCTTCTATCGATTATGTTTTTTTCCAATTTAAAATCAGGAATACCATACCTTAAAAGTCCACCTATTTTTGAATCTCTTTCAAAAACATCAATAGAATGTCCTGCTTTATTTAGTTGTTGAGCTGCTGCTAATCCAGCTGGACCAGATCCAATAACTGCAATTTTTTTCCCTGTTCTTTCCAAAGGTAAGTTAGCTTTAATCCAGCCTTCTTTAAAACCTCGCTCAATAATGTATTTTTCTATCATTTCAATTGAAACAGGAGGGTTGATTATTCCAAGAACGCATGATGCTTCACATGGAGCGGGGCAAAGTCTTCCTGTAAACTCAGGAAAATTATTAGTTGAATGTAAGATGTTTAATGCTTTTTCCCATTGATTGTTGTAAACGGCATCATTAAAATCTGGAATTAAGTTTCCTAATGGGCAACCACTGTGGCAAAAAGGCACTCCGCAGTCCATACACCTTCCTCCTTGTTCTTTGAGTTTTGTTTCTGATGGTTTGACAGTGAATTCTTTATAGTTTTTTACTCTTTTTTTAACAGGAATATAACCTTCCTCGACTCTTTCAAACTCAATAAACCCCTTTAATTTCCCCATTCTAGTTAATTAATAATTTCAAGTTCTTTTTCTTTTGCCATTTTCTCTAAAGCTAATTTATATTCTGTCGGCATTATTTTAACAAAGTTATTTGATTCTATATCCCAGTTTAAAATCAAGTCTTTTGCTAGCTCACTGGATGTATAATCTAAATGATTTTGAACTAATTTTTTAATTAAATTTAAGTCATGAGAATTTAAATCCTCAAGTTCAATCATTTCCATATTGAAATTTCTTTCATCAAAATTACCCCCTCCTTTATATATATATGCAGTTCCTCCACTCATTCCAGCAGCGAAATTCCTTCCAATATCTCCTAAAATTAGAGCTATTCCTCCTGTCATGTATTCACAGCCATGGTCACCAATTCCCTCAACTACAGCAGTTGCCCCCGAATTTCTGACACAAAACCTTTCGCCAGCTATTCCATTGATATAAGCTTCTCCTGATGTGGCTCCGTAGAGAGCGACATTTCCAGTAATTACATTTTTATGTGATTTAAAAGTAGATTCTAAGGGAATTTTTACAATTATTTTTGCACCTGAAAGTCCCTTTCCAAAGTAATCGTTTGTATTCCCTGTGACTGTTAGAGTTAGTCCTTTAGCACTAAATGCACCAAAACTTTGTCCAGCAACCCCTTGAAAATCTATATTAATTGAATCCTTCTCAAGCCCTTTGTTTCCATGAATTTTTGATATTTCATTGCTTAAAATTGCGCCAACACTTCTATCTGTATTTTTTATTTTATATGATAAATTTATTTTAGTATTATTTTTAATAGCTTCTTTGGAGTTGTTGAGGATTTTAAAATCTAAAACATTTTCTAATTTATGATCTTGTTTAGAATTATTTTTTAATGACACATTTTTTTCTAAAACTGGTTTGTATAAAATATTTGATAAATCAATATGTTTTGTTTTATAATGTTCAAGAGCTTCGTTCATATTTATTTTTTGACTCTGACCTATCATCTCATCTATTGTTCTAAAACCAAGTTCAGCCATTATTGCTCTTAGTTCTTCAGCAACAAAGTGCATAAAATTAATTACATGTTCTGGTTTTCCTTTAAAGTTTTTTCTTAATTCTGGATCTTGAGTAGCTATTCCAACAGGGCATGTATTTAAATGACATGCTCTCATCATAATACATCCTGATGCAACGAGTGGTGCTGTTGAAAAACCAAACTCTTCAGCTCCCAAAAGACAAGCAATTGCAACATCTCTTCCCGTCTTTAATTGTCCGTCACATTCTAAAACTATTCTCCCTCTTAAATCATTCATAACTAAAGTCTGCTGAGCTTCAGCGATACCGAGTTCCCAAGGTAGTCCAGCATGTTTTAGTGAAGTTAGAGGTGATGCCCCGGTCCCTCCGTCAAAACCAGAAATTAATATAACGTCTGCTTTAGCTTTAGCAACACCAGCAGCAATCGTTCCAACTCCAACTTCAGAAACTAGCTTAACATTAATTCTAGCTTCTCTATTTGCATTTTTTAAGTCATAGATTAGTTGAGATAAATCTTCAATTGAATAAATATCATGATGAGGAGGTGGAGAGATTAAACCCACATAGGGAGTAGAATTTCTTACTTTAGCAATTAAAGGATTTACCTTGGCTCCAGGTAATTGTCCTCCTTCACCAGGTTTAGCACCTTGTGCCATTTTAATTTGAATTTCTTTTGCATTTGAAAGGTAATGTGAGCTAACTCCAAATCTTCCGGAAGCTACTTGTTTAATCGCACTATTTTTCCAATCTCCATTTACTTCTTTTTTAAATCTAACCGGATCTTCTCCGCCTTCTCCAGAATTGCTCTTTCCTCCAATTCTATTCATGGCAATAGCTAAATTCTCATGGGCTTCTTTACTAATTGAGCCATAAGACATAGCCCCGGTCTTAAATCTTTTTACAATTTCATTCCATGGCTCTACTTCTTCAATTGGTATAGGATCTATATCAACAAACTTGAACATTCCTCTTAAAGTCATGAGTTGTTCATTTTGTTTATTGATTAAATCAGAATAAACTTTATACGTTTCATATTTGTTTTCGCGAACTGATTGTTGGAGTTTAGAAATAGTAGAAGGGTTTAGCATATGAGCTTCACCATTTCTTCTCCATCTATAATTACCTCCAATTTCAAGACTTGTGAACGAATTTTGTTTTTCAAAAGCTTTTTTATGTCGAATGGATAATTCCTTTTCAATAGCATATAAACCAACCCCTTGGATTCTGCTGGGGGTATTACTAAAATATTTTTTTGTAAAACTTTCTCTTAAACCAAGTGCTTCAAATATTTGAGCGCCACGATAGGAATGTAAAGTAGAAATTCCGATTTTATTCATTACTTTGAGAATTCCATTAGCAATAGCTTTATTATACTTTTCGATTGATAATTTGAGTGATTGCTCTTTAAAGAAACCTTGATGATGATGATGCTGAATAATTTCATTAACTAAATAGGGGTTAATCGCACTAGCTCCATATCCAAATAACATTGAAAAATGATGAGGTTCTCTAGGTTCAGAGGATTCTATAACAATACCAAACTTTGATCTTTTTTTAAGTTTAATTAAAAAGTGATGAATAGTTGAGCAAGCTAAAAGTATAGGAATTGCAGCCATCTTTTCATTGACACCCCTGTCACTAATAATTATAATATTACTTCCTTCATTAACATAGCTAATCACTTCATTTACCATTTTCTGAAGAGCTTCTTCAATACCATTATGACCTTTCTTTAATTCATATAAAGCACTTATTGATGAGCTTTTGAAATTGGAGTTTTTAATAAATTTTATTTTATCTAAATCTTCATTAGAAATTATTGGATTTTCAATTTTCAATTTTTTTGAATGCTCAGGAACAATGTCATAAAGATTGTAATCACTTCCAAGCCCTAAACTTGTATCAGTAACTATTTCTTCTCTTATTCCGTCCAAAGGAGGGTTGGTGACTTGGGCAAATAATTGTTTAAAATAATTAAACAATAACTGAGGTTTTTTAGATAAAACAGCAAGTGGGGTGTCTGAACCCATAGAACCCATAGCTTCTTTACCAGAAATACACATTGGCAATATGATTGTTTTTAAATCTTCTTCAGTATATCCAAAAACTCTAAGTCTAGTTTCAAAATCTAATTTTTCTTTTGCAGTTTTGTTACCAGTGTAAGGAACTAGTTTCAAAGGAAGAGTATTTTCGTTTAGCCACTTTCTATAAGGGTATTTTGAAACTATTTCATTTTTTATTTCTTCATCTTCAATGATTCTGCCTTTATTCATGTCAACTAAAAACATCTTACCTGGTTCTAATCTGCCATGCTTTTCAATGTTACTAGGTTCGATATCTACAACTCCAGTTTCTGATGACATGATGACATAACCATCTTTTGTAACGCTATATCTGGACGGTCTTAATCCATTTCTATCCAATAGAGCGCCGATATATTTTCCATCTGTAAAGGGGATTGAAGCTGGACCATCCCATGGTTCCATGATGCACGAATTAAATTCATAAAAAGCTTTCTTTTGGTCAGACATAGATTTATGCTTTTCCCAAGCTTCAGGAACCATCATCATCATTACTTCTGGCAAGCTTCTTCCGGTAGTAAGTAGCAGTTCAACAACCATATCCATAGAGGCTGAATCTGACTTACCTTTTAAAATAGTTGGAAATATTTTTTTTAAATCATCTCCTATAAAATCACTTTTTAAAAGCTCTTCTCTGGCATTCATTCTACTATAATTACCTTTTAGAGTGTTGATTTCTCCATTATGACACATATACCTAAATGGTTGAGCTAAATCCCAGGTTGGAAAAGTGTTAGTTGAAAATCTTTGGTGCACTAAAGCTAGCCTAGTAACTAGTTCAGGATTTGATAAGTCTAAAAAGAATTTATCAATATCCTCAGGAATAAGTAATCCTTTGTAAATTAATGTTCTATTATGAAGACTAGAGAAATAAAAATAGTTTTTTTGTGAAAAATCTATATTGTAAATAGTATTTTCCGCTATTTTTCTTGCTACAAATAATTTAGTATTAAATTCAGTATCTGATAATTCTTGATTGTTTTTACCTATAAAAACTTGTTTAATAGTTGGCTGTGTTTTTGCGGCAATTCTACCAACAACTTTTGAATTAAGAGGGACTTCTCTCCACCCCAAAACTAATAGACCTTGTTTTTTAATTTCTTTTTCAAAAATATCAACGCAATAGTTAAGTTGATTTTTTTTATTAGGGAGAAAAACCATTCCAACAGCATACTCATAAGGTAAAGGCAATGTAAAGTCACATTGTTTTTTAAAAAAATCATGAGGGATTTCTATTAAAATACCTGCTCCATCACCTGTTTTACCATCTGAACTAACTGCTCCACGATGTTCTAAGCATGTTAAAATATTTAATGCTTTAAAAATTATATCATTAGTCTTTTTACCTTTTAAACTACAGATGAATCCAGCGCCACAATTATCGTGTTCGAACTCTGGAGAATATAATCCTTGTTTTTTAGGTAGCATACTTAAACTTTTAATATCATTAAATTTAAATAATATCATGCCTTTCTAAAAGAATTTTGATGTTAAATCGTTAATTAATATTGACTTAACAAAATAAAGAGTGAATATTAACTATTTCTCATTTTTGTAATGTTTTAATAACAATAACATAATTATAATTTCTTTTTTTTTTAATATGTTTACTGTTCTAAAATTTTAAGAATGGAAATTATACTTATTGCAATATTTGTCACAGGTTATTTATTAATTACGGTAGAGCATTCAATCAAAATTGATAAACTTATTCCTGCTTTAGGAATGATGGGAATTTTGTGGGCAGTTATTGCTTTAAATCATTTGCCAGTTTTTGATATTAATTTAGAAGAATTAAGATTAGAGCCAACGCATATTGATGAAATATTATTACATCATTTAGGTAAAACAGCGGAGATTCTAATATTTTTACTTGGAGCTATGACTATTGTTGAAATCATAGATTTTTTTAGAGGATTTTCTGGAATTAAGAAATTAATTAAATCAAGAAGTAAAGTCACGTTATTATGGATTTTTGGCTTTCTTTCCTTTTTCTTATCTGCAATTATTGACAATCTAACAGCTACTATTGTACTTATTACTATTCTTCAAAAGCTAGTTACTGATAGACAATTAAAATTATGGTATGCAGGTTTAATAATCATTGCAGCTAATGCGGGTGGAGCTTGGTCTCCAATTGGAGATATAACCACTACAATGCTTTGGATTGCTGACAAGGTAACGACACTTAGTCTAATCAAATATT
>CAJWFY010000067.1 GCA_913031655.1 uncultured Flavobacteriaceae bacterium | reverse complement strand
AAACTCTATTCAGTTCTTCATCTTTAATGCGAATTCTAGGGTTATTTGAGTTGTCAATTTCATTTATTTTTTCAGGCTTAGATAAGGCCTCATTTTTTGACAAACCGACAGGAGCTTTTTTTGGATTATAAACAACCTCTTCTACTAACGTGTTCCATTCTTTACATCCGCCACATTGACCAAGCCATTTTGGGAAATGATTTCCACAGTTTTGACAATAAAAAGCTGTTTTTTCCTTTGACATTTATATAAAAAATTTATTTATTTTTATTTAAGATAGGTAAAAAAATAAAAGATAATGAACCAAAAATCAAAATCATTATGGTTTGAGAAGTCCATACAATCCAACCAAATGCTAAAGCACTTTCGTATGGAACATCATACTGACTAATTACACCAGCAATAGCTAATGGATAAACACCTATTCCTCCATTTGTTAAGGACATTGCTATTGCCCCAGCAACAAATGCAGAAAAAATTGCTTCAAACTCTAAAGAGAAAGTTTCAGGAATACTAAATTTAACTACATAGAGCATTAAAAAATACATAGTCCAAATGAACAATGTATGAATTATAAATTTTTCTTTTTTTGGCATATGTAATATAGAAAGAACACCATTTTTTATACCAGAAATAAATTTTTTAATTTTATTTCCAATGTACATTTTTTCTAAAAATAATTTAAAAATCAAATAGGCTATAAAAACAATACTACAAAATGAAATAATTGAAATTGCATTAAAAGATATATTAGGTTTTTCTATAAAAGGAAAAATCGATATGCCAATTAATATACATGTTAGTAAAATTATAACATCAATAATTCTTTCAGTTATTATTGTTCCAAAGCATTTTTCAAACGGAACTTTTTCATAAAGTGTAATTGTGCTTGCTCTTAAAAATTCACCAGATCTAGGGATGCTTAAGTTTGAAAGGAAGCCAACTAGAACAGCCATGATTGAATTTGTAAAACTAATATTGTAACCCATAGGGTTTAAAAGATATTTCCATCGATAAGACCTTGAAAGATGACTTAAAACAGCGAAAAAGATAGAAAGAAGAATATACCTGTAGTCAGCATATTTTAAAGAGTTGTATATCTCTTGTCTTTCGACAGTTGAAGTGTTATTGTAAGAATAGTAAATTAAAAATAAACCGATAAATAAGGGAAGAACATTTTTTATAAAGCTTATTGTAGTTTTTTTCATTATTGTGTGATGAAGTTATTTTCATCAGGAAAAACCAGTGTAGGATTATAAACCTTAGCTTTTTCGATACTCATTCTTGCATAACTAATTATAATAATTTTATCCCCTTTTTGGACCTTTCTTGCTGCGGGACCATTTAACGTTATTTCTCCACTATTGTTCTTTCCTTTAATAATATAAGTTTCTAATCTTTCACCATTATTTATATTAACAACCTGAACCTTCTCTCCAGCAATCATATTAGCAGCGTCAATTAAATTTTCATCTATTGTAATACTGCCTATGTAATTTAGATTACATTCTGTCACTGTAACTCTGTGAATCTTTGATTTTAAAACTTCAATTTGCATCGGGCAAATATAATTAATTCAATAAGATGTTATCAATTAATCTTACGCCATTTACGTTGACACATATAAAGGCTCTATAACTTTCATTTTCTCTAAACTTTAATTCAATTTGAAGACTCTTATTGTTTACTATCTCTAAATATTCAATTTTAAAATCATTGACAAAATTTATTTCAGATTTTATTTTTTCTAAATTTAACTTGTTTCGGTTTTTGATAAAGGATTTTTGTAAAAAAATAAGATTTTTATAGATTATTGAAGATTTATCTTTGTTTTTAACCGAGAGTAGTTTGTTTCTTGAGCTTAATGCTAATCCATTTTCTTCTCTAATAGTTGGGCAAATAATCATATTTAAATTAATTTTTTCTATATCTATTAATCTGTTAATTATTTGTGTTTGTTGAAAATCTTTTTCACCAAAATAGGCATTAGAAGGTTTGAATAATTCGAATAATTTAGATACAATTGTAGCAACTCCGTTAAAATGATCTGCTCTAAATTTTCCTTCTAGTTCTAAATCTAGATGGTTGAAATCATATTTTTTTAAAAAAGGCTTTCCATCATATATTTCTGTTTCGCTTGGGTGAAATACATTAATGTTATCGGAAATTTTTTTAATAAGTTGAATGTCGTTTTCTAAATTTTTTGGATAATTAGAGAGATCTTTTTTATTATCGAATTGAGTTGGATTAACAAAAATAGTAACCCAAACTATATCATTGTGCCGTAAAGCTTCCGAAATTAAAGACAAGTGACCTTCGTGTAAAGAACCCATTGTAGGGACTAAGCCCAGTACTTGCTTAAGTCTAGTAGACTCATTTATAAGTGCGTAAACTTCTTCTTTTGTTCTACAAACAATCATTTAATATAACTTTAACATATTCTAAATGCGATATTATGGAATAAATCTAACATAATTTTTGTAATTTTGCATTCCTAATAATTGAGTTTAAAGAAAGGATTTTATGACTGGAAAAAAAGTATTGTACGTTTCTTCTGAAGTTATCCCGTATCTTCCCAACAATGATATTTCAACTTTATCATATAGTTTGCCTAAAATGGTTAATGAGAATGGAGGTCAAACTCGAATTTTTATACCTAAGTATGGTTTAATAAACGAAAGACGTCATCAGTTGCATGAAGTTATACGTCTTTCAGGAATGAATTTAATAATAGATGATTTAGATATGCCTCTAATCATAAAGGTCGCTTCAATTCCTAAAGAAAGAATGCAAGTTTACTTTATAGATAATGATGAGTATTTTAAAAATAGATTGTTACATGCTGATGCGAAGAAAAAATTATATAAAGATAACGATGAAAGAGCTATTTTTTTTGCAAAAGGTGTCATAGAGACTATCAAAAAATTAAACTGGTCTCCTGATATAATTCATGTTCATGGCTGGATTGCAGCTTTAATGCCTCTTTACGTAAAAGAGTATTATAAGGACGAGCCTTTACTAGCAAATTCTAAAGTAGTAACCTCACTTTACGGGGATGAAATTAAGGGAAGTTTAAATTCTAAAATAGTTAGTAAAATCAAATTTGATGAAGTTGAGAGTGAAACTCTAAGTACTTTAGATGATCCTACTTATGAAAACTTATTCAAGATGTCTGTATTGCACTCTGACGGAGTGATTGTGGCTTCTGACAATGTTAACGAATCAGTTGTTGAAGTTGCAAACAAACACAAAAAACCAGTTTTAAAATGCGGATTCAAAGAAGGCTTTGAAAAAGAGTATCTCGAATTTTATAACACTAAAATATTGAACTAAATAAAATGAAGATTATTAAGTTTTTATTTATTCTGACATTTATCTTAACAAGTTGTAATAAGGATTACAATACTGTGGGAGTTGATTTAATTAACAACAAGCCCTTTATTACTAGTATTGAAGAAATTCCGGTATTTGTTAAAATGAATAGAATTCCGCCATACGTTTCTAATGCAATTTCAACTTTTCAACTAGGAGTTTATCAAGATAATATTTACGGAAAAAGTAAGGTTAGTTTTTTGAGTCAACTTTCTTTTGGAGATGTAGATGATCAATTTGGAATTTTTAAACAAACTGACGAAATAAATGGAATGGAGGATAATATTGCAGCCATACCAGAGTTAGAGACTGTTAAAGATGTGTTTCTTGACATTCCTTTTTATACAAATGTAGATGACGACGATAACGATGGAGTTATCAACTTATATGACGTAGATAGTACAGATCCTTATAGTGATAGCGATGGTGATGGAGTTTCTGATGTCGATGAATCTAATGCTGGCCAAAACCCTTTAAATGAAGATACTGATGGTGATGGTATTCTAGACGGAGAGGATACTGAGAGTATTAATCCAAATGGTGGAGGTACAACTTATGAGTTGGATTCATTAATTGGCAATGCCTTAGCTAAGTTTAAACTTAAAGTTAGCGAACTTGATTATTTTCTTAGACCTTTTGATCCAGATGATAATTTTGAATCATATCAAAAATATTTTTCAAGTAATAATATTCCTGATAATTTTTCTGGAACTGTCCTTTTTGATCAAGAAGTGGAAATTAATTCTAACGAGTTAGTCTTTTTTAATGAAGATGACCCAGATACAGAAGAGGATGACGAGTCAGAGACTGTAAAAGAAAGGCTTACGCCAAGGATTAGAGTTCCTTTGGATAAAGATTTTTTTCAATCTAAAATAGTTGATAAAGAAGACTCAGATGAGTTATCTAATTTAGATAACTTCAAACTGTATTTTAAAGGGATTGTTATTGATGCCTATGATTTTTCAGATCCATTATTAATGATATTAAACTTTTCAGAAGCTGAGATTAGAATAGTTTATGATTATCAACAATATAATAAAAACAATACTGAAGATGATACAAGTGATGACACGGTTGAGTCTATCGAAAAAAATTATATGTTGAAATTAGCAGGAACTAAATTGAATTCCTTTAAGCATGATCCTTACCCCGAATCTGTTAACAATGCTATTAGAGATACAATTAATAATCCTGAATCGGTTTATTTAAAGGGTGGAGAAGGAATTATGGCAGAAATTGAATTGTTTAAAAATAATGACGGGGTTGATGTTTTAGAGGAAATAAGAAGTAAAGATTGGTTAATTAACGAGGCTAACCTTTCAGTATACATTAGTAAAGACATGCTTTCAGCTAGTGGAGGAATAATTGAACCTTCCAGATTATATCTGTATGACATAAATAATAAAGCTCCCTTAATCGATTATTTTATAGATAACTCTGCTGGATCAAAAGAATATCAAAATAAAGTTATACATGGAGGCTCAATTGAACTTGACGAGGACAAAAACGGATTAATGTATAAAATTAGAATAAGTGAACATATTAAAAATGTTGTTCGAAATGATTCAACAAATGTTAAGTTAGGCTTAGTAGTTTCTCAAGATATTAATAACACATTGAATATTGAAGTTGAAACTAAAGATTTAATGACCTTTACACCTGGATCCTCAGCTATTAGTCCCTTAGGAACTATTTTGATAGGACCTAGTCCTAGTGCTGAATACTATGATAAAAGAATGAGATTGGATTTATATTATACAAAAATCAATAATTAGATACTACTCTTTTAGAATTCCAATCTGATTTTAAAATCCCATTGCACCAATAAGAAATACTGTTTAAAAGAATAGTTCTTTTAACAGAAGAGAACGGAACGCCAATTAATAGATTAGTAAGTTGAATTAGTATTAAACTAATATGTGTTATTAGTGAGCACCTAGCATTAGTATGTTCTTCTATATATACATGTGAAGATATTATTACTTCGGACTTAGTAATGATCTTTATTTCTTTATTTTTTCTTGAAGATACGCCATGAAAATGAGTGCAACTCCAATTGTTCATTAAAGTGACTTTTAAATTATTATTCAAAGCTCTTTTACAAAGATCCATATCTTCGTAATACATCCAGTATTTTTCGTTCCAACCACCAAGAAAATCAAAATCTATTTTTCTAATTAAAATAAATGAACCAGAAATCCAATCTGGATGCGAGATAGAACTTGAATTCATTTTTTTATAGGATGATTTTTTTAATAAGCGAACAATTGGTCTAATTAAGCCGGATAAACTCCAGAAATTTAAAAATATTCCAAACGAATTAGTCGAAATGGAATATTCATTGACTTGTTTGATTCCTATGATTTTGTGCTGTTGATTAGTATTACAATAGCTTATTAAAGGCAAAAGAGAGTTTTCAATAAGAATTGTATCTGGATTTAAAAATAAATTCCATAATGATTTAGAGTATTTTGCTCCAATATTACATGCTTTAGCAAACCCAAAGTTGTGAGAGTTTTCAATCCATTTAACCCATTTGTAATTTTTTTTAAAATGGAACAGTTTATTGTCATTAGAATTATTATCAACTACGATGGTCGATGTTTTAATCCCATCTTGTTTAAATATACTATCTAAACATAATTTTAACTTATCCCAAGATTTATAATTTACAATAATGATAGAGAGAGAGCTTTCCAATTAGAGTTTTTTTCTTAACCTAGCAACCGGAGTTCCAATCATTTCCCTGTATTTTGCTACTGTTCTTCGAGCTATTGGATACCCTTTTTTATTGATTTCTTTAGTCAATTCATCATCTGTAAATGGTTTTGATTTATTTTCTTTCTCAATAATATTTTTAAGCTCTTTTTTCACTTCTATAGTTGAGACTTCTTTTCCGGCATCATTTGTTATTCCTTCTGAAAAAAAAGATTTAATAAGCTTAATCCCATAAGGTGTATCCACATACTTACTATTTGCTACTCTAGAAATAGTTGAAATATCCATATCTATTTTTTCAGCAATATCTTTTAAAATCATCGGCTTAAGATGACTTTCATTTCCAGAAAGAAAGTATTTTTTTTGAAAATGCATAATACTTTCCATAGTCATTAATAGCGTTTGATTTCTTTGATTTATAGCATCAATGAACCATTTTGCAGCATCTAATTTTTGTTTAATAAAGAATATCGCATCTTTCTGAGATTTTGAAACTTTTTTTGTTTCTTGATAACCAGATAACATATTTTTATATTCGCTAGAAACATATAGGTCTGGAGCATTTCTTGAATTCAGATTTAGTATTAATTGATTATCAATAATCTCGATACGAAAATCAGGAATGATTGATGAATTAATTTTAGTAGTTTCTGAAAAAGATGAACCAGGCTTAGGGTTTAGTTTTTCAATTTCTTTTATCGAATTTTTTAATTCATTTTCATTTATGTTCAATTTAGAAATTATTTTTTCATAATGTTTTTTAATAAACAATTCAAAATTGTTCTCCAAGATATTTATAGCATTTGCAATAGGTTTTGTTATTGATTTTCTTTTAAGTTGAATTATCAAACAATCTTGTAAATTTCGAGCTCCAATTCCTGGTGGATCTAATATTTGAATTTTTTTCAAAACACTTTCTACAGTTTTTAAATCCGTATCAATATTCATAGTAAAAGCTAAATCATCAACAATATCTATTATCTCCCTTCTTAGGTATCCTGAAGGATCTATACTTCCTATAAGAAATTCTGCTATTTGCTTTTCATTGTCAGTAAATGAAAAAGTGTTTAATTGATTTTTTAGGTATTGATTAAAGCTTTCCCCAGATGCAAATGGAATAGATTTTTCATCATCATCTAAACTGTGGTTATTAGTTTTTAGTCTGTAATCGGGAACTTCATCATCACTTAAATAGTCATCAATATTTATTTCATCATCACTATTGTCTTCATTATCATATTCATTAGAATCTTCGTTAATATCTTCATCGTTTTCTTTTCCCTTCTCTAGTGCAGGATTTTCTTCTATTTCTCTTTCTAATTGTTGTTCAAGTTCTTGTAGCGGAAGTTGAATCAACTTCATCAATTGAATTTGCTGAGGAGAGAGTTTCTGTGATAATTTTAAATGTAAATATTGATTTAGCATTTGTAATTTAATACACTAAAAATACAAAAAAAGAAAATGTAGAATCTTGATTTAAAAATCTGCATTTTTTGGGGTTCTTGGAAAAGGGATAACATCTCTAATATTAGTCATTCCAGTTGCGAATAAGATCAACCTTTCAAGGCCTAAACCAAATCCACTATGTTTAACTGTTCCATATCTTCTAAGATCTAGATACC
>CAJWFY010000066.1 GCA_913031655.1 uncultured Flavobacteriaceae bacterium | reverse complement strand
GCATTATTCCCTGCAGTATCTTTTATAGTACCTGAGTTTAATGCTAGTGAGCTAGTTCCTACATAATCTAAATCACTAGATGTATGACCAGCACCTATCGTATAATTAAAAATTAACCTAGTGGATCCTGTTCCACTAGAATAATTTACCACCGCATCAGTCCCTCCTGTTTCAAGAGTTATTTGTGGTGTGCCCGTTACATTCACCGTTTCACTAAAAGCAATGGTAATTGGTATTGATACTCCGGCTTTGTAGGAACCGTTTGCTTTGGAGGAACTAACATCTATTACCGTTTGTGCAAAAGCAAATAAAGGGAACAATAAAAGAAGAAAAAACACTTTAAATTGAGAGTAACTCTTAAAGTTTATCATGCATTATTTATTATTAGACAAAAAATAAAAATCAATAACTTAAAAAAGTGCTTAGTAGACTAAACTAATATTAATAAAATTATTTTTTTCATTGTATTATTCTTTTCAAATATAACCATTTCAATAGTGTGCTATTAACAAAATATCAATAGTTATTAATAGGTGCTCACCTAAATATGAAGCTGTAAATCCTTTTTTTTGTCTATGTTTTTTAATATAACATAAAAATAAGTAATCTAAAGTAATTTTTAATTGTAACTAACCTAGTTAAATAAAAACGATTTTATTTTGACGGGTGGTGCTTGTATAAGTATGTATAATAGTAAGGTTCTAAGTGTCTGAATCAAAATAATAGTTCGATTTAAATTTATAAAGATCTTCCCTTTAAAACATTAACAACATCCTTCATTTTATAACCTTTTTCTTGAAGAAGAATTAAATAATGAAACAACAGATCAGCTGATTCATTTAAAAACAAATCATCATTATTATCCTTAGCTTCTATTACCATTTCAACTGCTTCTTCTCCTACTTTTTGAGCTATCTTATTTATTCCTTTCTTAAATAAACTAGATACATAGCTAGAATCAGAGGGATTAATCTTCCTATCTAGTATGATGTCCTCTAGTGTGTTGATAAAATCATACGAAACATTTGAATCTTCAAAACATGTATCATCTCCTTTATGACATACTGGTCCATTGGGGTTCACTTTTATTAAAACTGTATCTTTATCGCAATCTTCTTTTAATGAAACAACCTTTAACTCATTGCCACTTTCTTCACCTTTTTTCCAAATTCTTTGCTTAGTTCTACTGTAGAAATGAACTACATTAGTATTTAAAGTTAAACTTAAGGATTTATTATTTAAATACCCTAGCATCAATACCTTATGAGTAGAATTATCTTGAATAATTGCAGGCACTAAACCGTCTTTGTTTTTACTAAAATCTAAATTCATAATCGTATTGGTATATTATTATTTTTTAATTCTGTTTTAAGTTCTTTTAATCCAATTTCATTAAAATGAAATACACTTGCAGCAAGTGCAGCATCAATATTACCAGACTTGAAGACTTCACTGAAATGTTCAAACTTTCCTGCTCCACCAGATGCTATAATTGGAATATTCACTATTTCCGATAACTTTTCAAGCGCCTGACAAGCAAATCCATTTTTAGTACCGTCATGATCCATTGAAGTAAAAAGGATTTCACCTGCTCCCCTCTTCTCTACTTCTTTAGCCCAGTCAAACAATCTAATATCTGTTTTTTCTCTTCCTCCAACCAAATAAACAAACCAATCATTGTCAATATACTTAGCATCTATCGCGACTACAACGCACTGAGTTCCAAAATTTGTTGCTAATTCATTAATAAAATCAGGATTTTTAACAGCATAACTATTTATAGAAACCTTGTCAGCTCCGCTTCTAAGAAGAATATCCACATCTTCTACTGTTTTAATTCCGCCCCCAACAGTGAAAGGAATGTTAATATTCTCTGAGATTTTATCAGCAAGCTTGGCAAGTGTTTTTCTGTCTTCCTTTGTAGCGGTTATATCTAAAAAAACAAGTTCGTCAGCACCATTTTTAGAATAATATCTAGCAAGCTCTACCGGATCTCCTGCATCTACAAGATCTACAAAATTAACACCCTTTACGGTTCTAGAGTCTTTTATATCAAGACACGGTATTATTCTTTTAGCTAACATTCTTGTTCTATAAAATTCATTAAACTTTTCAATCTAATCTTGTTTTCATAAATAGCTTTTCCAAGAATAGCACCCTCACAACCCGCCTCTTTCAATTCCTCTAAGTCTTCAATACTTGAAATTCCACCTGAGGCAATCAAACACACATCTTTAAACGATTTCAAAATATCTTTATATATTTCTGTAGATGGTCCTTTTAACATTCCGTCTTTGGATATATCTGTTGGAATCACATATTTTATTCCTTTAGAAATATGATATTCTAAGAAATCCATAAGGTCATTTCCTGAATCATTTAACCATCCGTTTGTTTTTATTTTATTATTTAAGAAATCAGCACCCAAAATTATCTTATCAACTCCGTATTTTTCAAATAGATCAATAAAAATTTTAGGATTTGAAACGGCAATGCTTCCTAGAGTTACCTGGGATGCTCCTGACTCAAATGCTACTTTAACATCCTCTATTGATTTTAAACCACCACCAAAATCAACATTTAAAGCTGTTTTTAAAGCGATTTGCTCAAGAATCTTATAATTTATAATCTTACTAGATTTAGCTCCATCTAAATCAACTAAATGAAGAAAACCTATACCATGATCTTCAAATCGCTGAGCCATTTCAAATGGATTAGAGCTGTAAATAGTTTTTTTATTATAATCTCCCTGTGATAACCTTACGCATTTTCCTTCAATAATATCTATGGCTGGAATTATTCTCATCATTAATTATTTATAAAATTTTTAAGTACTAACTCACCTTTGCTTCCGCTTTTTTCTGGGTGAAATTGAACTCCAGTGAAATTATTTTTGTTAATAGCAGTACTGTAATTGATACCATAATTAGAAGTAGCAACAGTATCTGTTATAAGGGGAACATAATAACTATGAATTAAATACATGTATTCATTTTCAATAATAGAGTTAAATAAACTGGTTTTTAAATCAAAAACAGTGTTCCATCCAATCTGAGGAACCTTAAATGAGTTATCAAATCTTTTTACATTTGAATCAAATATTTTTAAACAATTCGTATTTCCTTCCTCAGAAAAATTACACATTAACTGCATGCCTAAGCATATGCCCAGCACAGGCTGTTTAAGTTCAGGTATAAGTAAATCTAAACCTTTAGATTCAAGCTTTTTCATTGCGCTACTAGCATGCCCTACACCTGGGAAAATAACTCTATCTGAACTAGATATAACTTCTTTATCAGATGTCAATACCCCCTTACAACCTAGTCTTTTCAAGGCATACTTAACACTTTGAGTGTTTCCAGCACCATAATCAATTATAGCTATTTTCATTATAAAATGCCTTTTGTTGAGGGTAATACTAATTTATCGTAATTTTTAGATACTGCAGTTTTTATACACTTAGCAAAAGCTTTAAATATTGACTCTATTTTATGATGCTCATTTGTTCCTTCTACTTTTATATTGGCATTCATTTTAGCTCCATCACAAAATGATTTAAAAAAATGGTAAAACATTTCAGTTGGCACATCACCTATTCTCTCCCTTTTAAATTCAGCATCCCACACAAGCCAACTTCTTCCTCCAAAATCTACAGAAACCTGAGCTAAACAATCGTCCATTGGTAAAGAAAAAGCATATCTTTCGATTCCTATTTTCTTTCCTAGAACAGATGAAAAAGATTCTCCAAGAGCAATAGCAGTATCTTCTACAGTATGATGCTCATCAACATTTAAATCTCCGTCTACTTTGATATTTAGATCTACAAGTGAATGTCTAGATAACTGATCAAGCATATGATCAAAAAAGGAAAGACCTGTATCTATATTGTTTTTACCAGTACCATCTAAATCAAGTTCAATCTCAATTTTAGTTTCATTTGTATTTCTTGTAAAGGAAGAATATCTATTTAATCCGCTTAGGTAATCGTATATAGATTTCCAAGAATCTGTTTTAAGTTTAACAACATCATTTAATGAATCATTAAGATCAGTACCGTTGTAAAGTATTGCTGAACAGCTTAAATTTTTGGCCAGTTGCATATCAGATCCTCTATCTCCAATGACAAAAGAATTCTGCATGTCAATTTTACAATCCTCAATATACTCTGTTAACATTCCCGTTCTTGGTTTTCTGTAATTTGAGTTCTCATTTTCAAAACTTTTATCAATATGTATTTTAAAAAAATTAACCTCTTCATTTTTAAATGAATTAATAATAAAATTTTGAACAGGCCAAAACGTTTCTTCAGGAAAAGAGCCTGTCCCTAAGCCGTCTTGATTTGTAACCATTACCAGTTTAAAATCTAACTCTTCACTTATTTTGTTCAAATACTTAAACACTCCAGGAAAAAAAGATAATTTATCAAAACTATCTAATTGTTTATCAGACTTAGGTTCCTCTAACAAAGTCCCATCTCTATCAATAAATAAAATTTTTTTCATAACTCGTTAAGCGTTTTAATTAAAGTATTATTTTCATTTTTTGTTCCAATTGTAATTCTTAAGCAATTTTGACACAATGGTTGATTAGACCTGTTTCTAACAATAATACCCTTCTCTAACAACTGATTATATCTTAAATCAGCATTGTCAAACTTGACAAGAAGAAAATTAGCATCAGATTTGTGTATTTTTTTAACAAAATCGAGTTTATCTAGACAGGATATCAATAGCTTTCTTTGATTTAAGACAAGACCAATATTCTTTTTAATATCGTCAATCTTGTTCAACTCCTCTAAAGCTTTTCTTTCCGTTAGTACGTTTATATTATATGGTGGTTTTATTTTATTTAAATAATTAATAATTTTTTCATTTGAAAACCCCATTCCAAGTCTAATTCCAGCCATTGCGTATGCCTTAGACAAGGTTTGAGTAATTATCAAGTTATTATTCTCATGTATTAAGCTAATTAAAGACTGTTTTGAAGAGAAATCTATATAAGCTTCATCAACAACTACAATTCCTTTAAAACCTTTAATCAAGTCAGTTAAATCATTTGTGTCAAATGAATTTCCTGATGGGTTATTAGGTGAACACAAAAACAAAATCTTAGCATTTAGTGAACTTAATTTTAATATTTCATTTTTATCAATAGAAAAATCGTTCTTTAATGGAATTTCAATATTCTCGACTCCATTAGTATTAGCAATAACATCGTACATTCCATAAGTTGGTGGTAGAGTAATAATTTTATCTTCATTAGGATTACAAAAAACTCTAACAATTAAATCAAGAATCTCATCAGTTCCATTTCCAAACACAACTTGATTTACACTAACATTTTTAATTTTTGAAACTACCTTTTTTAATTCAGTATGTTTATTATCTGGATACCTATTAATTCCGTTAACAAAAGGAGACTCATTTGCATCTAAATAAATTAAATTTTTATTAAATTCATTCTTACAATCATCTCTTGCAGAAGAATATGAGGACATATTTTTTACATTATCTCTAACTAGAGTATCTATATTCATATTAATTTAAATCTTTAACTCTAATTGATACTGCATTTTTATGAGCCTGTAACCCTTCTGCCTGAGCCATTGTCTCAACAGTTTTAGAAATATTCAATAAACCGTCTTTTGAAATTTTTTGAAATGTAATGGTCTTTAAAAAACTATCTAAATTAATTCCACTGTATTGCTTAGCATTTCCATTTGTAGGAAGTGTGTGATTTGTTCCAGAGGCGTAATCACCTGCACTTTCAGGAGTGTAATTTCCAATAAAAACAGAACCTGCACTTACTATGTTATCAATAAAAAAAGATTCGTTTTCTACATTGATTATATAATGCTCTGGAGCATATTGATTAATAAATTCAACTGCCTCTGTTTTATCATCAAAAAATATGAGTTTTGAGCTTGAAATTGATTTATTTATAAAATCCTTTCTGTCTAAATTTTGAATCTGATCATTAACAAATTTTTCAACATCATTAATTAAAGGTTTATAAAGACTCACAAAGATCACTTGACTATCTGGACCGTGTTCTGCTTGAGATAACAAATCTGAAGCTATATATTTAGGATTAGCATTCTGATCTGCAAGAACTAATAATTCACTAGGTCCAGCAGGCATATCAATTGCAGTATTAAAGTTTATAGATTTTAATTTTGCACAGGTAACATACTGATTACCTGGACCAAATATCTTATTAACTTTAGGAATAGACTCCGTACCAATACTCATAGCTGCTATTGATTGTGCTCCACCAACACAAAACACTTTGCTTACTTTACAAAGTTTAGCACAGTATAATATTGCAGGATGAAGTTCACCATTATCATTGGGAGGAGAGCAAAGAACTACGTTTTTACAATTAGCTATCATGGCAGGAATTGCCAACATTAATACTGAAGAAAATAAAGGAGCTGTCCCGCCTGGAATATACAAACCAACATTTTCAATAGCTCTTTTTTCTTGCCAACAAAAAACACCCTGAGTGGTTTCAATTTTTTTAGAATTAAAAGTTTGATTTTTATGAAATTTATAAATATTATTAAAAGCAATATTGATAGATTCTTTTAAGTCCTTATCGATTTCATTTTCAGAATTATTGATTTTTTTATCACTAACTATAAGATTATTTAAATTAACCTTATCAAATTTATTAGTGTAATCTATCAAAGACTTATCTCCGTATAATTTGACATTATTAAAGATTTCATCTACAACATTTTTTACAGAATCTAGATTGTATAATGGTCTTTTTACGAGTGATGACCAAGTGTTTCTCTTTGGATTAAATATTTTATTCATTATAAAACCATTTTTTCAATTGGACACACTAATATATCTTCAGCTCCAGCTTCTTTAATTTTATCAATTACTTCCCAAAAGGTATTATCATTTATAACGGAATGTAATGAGCTCCAACCTTCTTTGTTTAATGGAAGAACAGTTGGACTTTTTAAAACAGGAAGTATTTCTGAGATAGCGTTTATTTTGTCATTTGGAGCATTCAAAAGAATATACTTAGATTCTTTAGCCTTTAAAACAGCTCTAATTCTAAATAAAAATTTTTCTAGTAAGTATTTATTAGATTCTAAAACTTGTTTGTTTCCAGCTAAAACAGCTTGTGATTCATTAATTACGAACACTTCCTTCAAGTTATTTTTATAAAGTGTACTTCCGCTTGAAACTATATCACATATCGCGTCTGAAAGACCAATATTTGGAGCTATTTCAACTGAACCATTAATTACGTGAATGTCCGCGATAATATTGTTTTTATTTAAAAACTTTTTAAGTGTATTAGGATAAGATGTTGCAATTTTTAAATCATTTAAATAAGAGATAGAATTAAACTCTACTTCTTTGGGAACTGCAATAGAAACTTTACATTTAGAAAAACCAAGTTTTTCAATAATATCAATATCAAAATCATTCTCAATTAAAAGATTTTCACCAATTATAGCTAAATCAACAACTCCATCGTTGATGTATTTTGGAATATCACTATTCCGTAAAAAATAAACTTCAATTGGAAAATTTCTAGAAGAGACTTTTAATTGATCCTTGTAGTTGTCAATTTTAATTCCACATTTATTTAAAAGATTTAAAGAATCCGTATTAAGTCTTCCTGATTTTTGAATTGCTATTTTAAGTTTTTTCATTTGTTAAATTTTTGTAAAAAAAAAACCCGCTTGAATTAACAAACGGGCTTGTATAATAATATAACAATATCATCACATCACTCG
>CAJWFY010000065.1 GCA_913031655.1 uncultured Flavobacteriaceae bacterium | reverse complement strand
ATCTTTTATTTAGAATTTCAAAAAAACAAACATCAATGAATATTGATGAATTAATTAATGCTTGTGAAATTTTTAAAAAAAACAAGACTGGAGCCTTGTTTGTAATTGAGAGAAACAACAGTTTAGACTTTATAAGGAGTTCCGGAGATCAATTAAATTTAGAAATTTCATCACCCATTATAGAGAGTATATTTTTTAAAAATAGCCCATTACATGACGGGGCAGTAATTATTGAAGGAAATTTCATTACCGGAGCAAGAGTAATTTTACCTGTTTCTGAAAATGAAAATATTGACTCAAGATTAGGCCTCAGGCATCGAGCTGCTTTTGGAATTACTGAAAAAACAGATGCAATAGCAATTGTAGTCTCAGAAGAAAAAGGAAAAATAACTTTTATTAAGAATGGCGAAATTCATCCTTTTAAGGATATTAATAATTTAAAATCTATTATTGAGGGAGAGATGACATAATTTCATCTTTTTTAAACTGAATCTCATACAATCCTCTATAATATCCGTTTTTCTTTTTTATCAACTCTTTATGAGTTCCAAATTCAACCAATTTTCCAGAATCCATCACTAAAATTTTGTCTGAATTCAAAATAGTTGATAAACGATGAGCAATTATAATAGATGTATTATTTTCGGTTATTTTAATGGTTGCATTTTTTATTAGTTCTTCAGAATTTGAGTCAACAGATGAAGTAGCTTCATCTAGAATTAATATTGAAGGATTTTTTAAATATGCTCTTAAAAAAGATATTAGCTGTCTTTGTCCTTGAGAAAGCATCACTCCTCTCTCTTTCACGTTATAATTATAGCCCCCTGGTAAAGACATAATAAATTCATGAATACCAATTTTTTTCGCAGAGTTAATCACTACATCAAATGAAATAGATTTGTCCCATAAAGTAATGTTATTCAATATTGTATCAGCAAACAAAAAAACATCTTGTAAAACTAACGCAACTTCAGATCTTAAATCACTTAACTTAAAATCCTTTATATCTATATTATTTAATTCAATTGAGCCCGATTGTGGATCATAAAATCTAGATATTAAATTTATTATTGTTGTTTTGCCCGATCCAGTTGATCCAACAATAGCTACTTTTTCCCCACTACTAATTTTAAATGAAACACCCTTTAGAACGACTTCATCTTCTACATATGAAAATTGTACGTTTTTAAATTGAATATCTCCATTTATAAGATTACCATTTGATTCTCCATAATCAGGAATTTCACTATCAGTATCTATAATTTTGAAAACTCTATTTGCAGCAACCATACCCATTTGAAGAGTATTAAACTTATCTGCAATTTGTCTTAATGGACGAAATAACATTTGAGAAAGTTGAATAAAAAGGAAAATGGTTCCCAAAGTAACACTAGAATCTTCTAAAATCGCATTTAATCCACCATACCAAACAATTAATCCAACAGTGATAGATGTTGAAAGCTCAGCAATAGGAAAAAAAATTGAATTATACCAAACTGTTTTAAGCCATGCCTTCTTGTGTTTTTTATTAATTTTTACAAAATTTTCATATTCAATATTTTCTCTATTAAAAAGTTGGACAATTTTCATACCTGTTAACCTTTCTTGAACAAAAGAGTTTAAATTTGAAATTTCAGATCTAACGTCGTTAAAAGCTAATTTCATTGATTTTTGAAACTGCCTTGTTGCAAACAGGATAAAAGGAAGTACTACAAATATTGTCAAAGACAACTTCCAACTCAAAATTAACATTACTATTACTACAATAAGCATTTGCAATAGATCCGCTACAATCATAAAAAGACCCTGACTAAAGATACTGGCAATAGTTTCCATGTCATTTACAGCTCTTGTAACAAGTCGTCCTACAGATGACTTATCAAAGTATGACATTTTAAATTTTAAAATGTGATCGAAAAGTTTAATTCTTAAATCATAAATAACATTTTGCCCAAGCCAGTTTGCGTAATAACTAAACAAAAACATAAAAACAACTGTTAGGGTTAGGTTAATTAGCATTAAAGAAATAACAAAAATAAAATCTTTAAAATTTGAAACTGCCAGGTAATCATCGACAGCAATCTTTATAAGATAAGGAGTTAATGTCGAAAAGAGTGAAATTAATACAGCGCTAATAGCAACAAAAACAAACACAGATTTGTATACTAAAACATATCTTAAAAGTCTTTTGAAAAGATTAATATCTAAAAGTGCTTTTGATTTATTCATTTATTGAAATTTTCAGCATAAAATATATTCACTAAGTACAAACCATGAGCTGGAACAGAATAGCCTGCTAATCCTCTATTTTGACTTTTAATAACTGTATCTAAGTAATTAATGTCATGTTTACCCTCGCCTATTTCAATCAAAGTTCCAACGATAGCTCTAACCATATTTCTTAAAAATCTATTAGCTGATATCTCAAAAATCCAACAATCGTTATGATACACCCATACAGCTTTCTTAATACTACAGTTATAAGTTTTAACATCTGTATTGCTTTTTGAGAAACATTTAAAATTAGTATAATTAAACAACTTCAAAGCTGCTAAATTCATATTATCAAAATCAAGATCCCTTCGAATATAATAAGCTTGGTCTGTAAGAAAAGGATTTTTCCTTGTTGTTAATTTATAATTATATGTTCTAGTTAAAGCATCAAATCTAGCATGAAAATCATCGCTAACAATTTGAAGGTTTATTATATAAATATCTGACTTTAAAAAAGAATTTAGTTTAAAAATAAAATCTTTTTGGTCATCAATAAAGCTGGAATAATCAAAATGAAGACAAAAATAAGTCGCATGAACACCGGCATCTGTTCTGCCAGCTCCAACAACATCTATTTTCTGATTCAAAACAACAGTCAAAGCCTTCTCAATTACTTCTTGAACAGTAATTGAATTAGGTTGAATTTGCCAACCATGATAGTTAGTCCCATTAAATGATAATTCTAGTAAATATCTCAAGAGAAATACTATTTTTGATTAAAATTCAAATATACCTTAATAAGAAAGTCAAAAAAATAATTATTTGAAAAAAATTTTATTAATATCAGACACACATAGCCATATAGATAATGTCATAATTAAATATGCCAAACAAGCAGATGAAATATGGCATGCAGGTGATATTGGAAAAATTAATGTTTTAGTTGAATTAGAAAAAATAAAAACAATTAGAGCTGTTTATGGTAATATTGATGATCATGTTTTAAGAGCCGATTTAAATGAAATAGAAAGTTTTTATTGTGAAAAGATAAAGATTTGCATGATTCACATTGCTGGAAAACCACCTTATTATAATCAAAAAACCAAAGACTTGATTAAAAAGGAAAACCCAAAAATATTGATTTGTGGACATTCTCATATATTAAAAGTAGAGTATGATAAAAAAAGTCATGTATTATTTATGAATCCTGGTGCAGCTGGAAGACATGGATTCCATAAAAAAAGAACGATGATAAGGTTCGAAATAAATCAAGATAAAATAGAAAATATGGAGATAATCGAATTAGGAAATAGATCTAAATTACCTAAGTCTGTTTGATGATTTAATTATAGCTTTATCTTTTTTTATTGAATTAAAGGTCATGGAAATAAAAAAAAGTGAAAAACTAAAATATAAAAGTCCAGGATCTTTAAAAGAATCTGACAAAGATCTCTCATCAAATAAGTTAATAATACCAAAAATGAGCACAACAGATATAAACCTCAACACATTCAGTTGAAAATTGAGATATTTAAACAAGAAGATATTTGTAAAAAAAAGTATTGATAGAATTTCTAAAAAGTAATAGTCTGTAATATAGGTTCTAAAATATCCAAAATAAGAAATGGGCAAAGAGTTTGATGGATCACTATCAATTAAGCATATTAAAATTATATTTATCAACGCCAATAATAGCATATATAAGGATTGTATTCTTTGAATCATTGGAAAAATTTTTTATATAAAACTATCAAATTAAATTGATTTAATAAATAATTGTATATTTACATTGATTTTATAATCATTCCCCCATATACAGACAACGAATTACATTCTTTCATATAAAATTTAATATAAAAAACATACATGTTTGAAATATCCGCATTAAAAGAAAAAAAAATTTCTGAACTTCAACAGATTGCTTCCAAAATTGGAATTGAGAAAATTACTGGATTAAAAAAAATGGATTTAGCTTATAAAATCATTGATCATTATGCAGCTAATCCAAAAATATCTGAAGAAAATAATTTAGAAAAAAGTAAACCTGTAGAAAAACAAGAGGTTTCTATAGAAAAATCTGAAAAAAAGATCTCTAGTTCGGAAAAAGAAATAAAGTTAAAAAAAGATGAACCCGATAAAGAGCAGACAGATAAGAAGGATGAGTCTACAAAAAACGATTCTATTATAGAAAAAAAATCAATACATAAAAAGGTAATTCCGACTAACACTTTTGTTAGAAAAGAAAAAAATCATAATAAAGATAATAGAAACAGATACAAGGAACCTGATTTTGAATTTGATGGCATAATTGAAAGTGAAGGAGTATTAGATATAATGATGGAAGGTTATGGTTTTTTAAGATCTTCAGATTATCATTATTTAACATCCCCTGATGATATCTATGTATCACAATCTCAGGTAAAGTTATTTGGTCTAAAAACAGGAGATACTGTTTTAGGTCACGTGAGACCACCAAAAGAAGGTGAAAAATATTTTCCATTAATAAAAGTTTCAAAAATTAATGGTTTGAGTCCTAATGTAGTTAGAGATAGAGTATCATTTGAACATTTAACTCCATTATTTCCAAATGAAAAGTTTAACCTAGCTGATAAAAGCAGCACAGTATCCACTAGGATAATGGATCTTTTTTCACCAATTGGAAAAGGACAGAGAGGTATGATTGTTTCTCAACCTAAAACAGGTAAAACTATGTTACTTAAAGACGTAGCTAATGCGATTGCAGCTAATCATCCAGAAGTATATCAAATAATACTTTTAATAGACGAAAGGCCAGAAGAAGTAACTGACATGCAAAGAAACGTTAAGGGAGAAGTTGTTGCATCTACGTTTGACGAGCCTGCAGATAGACACGTTAAAGTGGCAAATATTGTTTTAGAGAAGGCGAAGAGATTAGTAGAGTGTGGGCATGACGTTGTTATACTGCTAGACTCTATAACTAGACTTGCTAGAGCATACAACACTGTTCAACCAGCTTCTGGAAAAATTTTAAGTGGAGGTGTAGATGCAAATGCACTTCATAAACCAAAGAGATTTTTTGGAGCTGCTAGAAATATTGAAAACGGAGGGTCTTTATCTATAATAGCAACAGCTTTAACAGAAACTGGTTCTAAAATGGATGAAGTAATTTTCGAGGAATTTAAAGGGACTGGAAATATGGAACTTCAGTTAGATCGAAGAATTTCTAACAGAAGAATATTCCCAGCAATAGATCTAGTCTCATCTGGAACTAGAAGAGACGATTTATTATTAGATGAAAACACTATTCAAAGAATGTGGATAATGAGAAAATACTTAGCTGACATGAACCCTGTCGAGGCTATGGAATTCATTAATGATAGAATAAAAAGATCCCTTAACAATGAAGAGTTCCTTATCTCAATGAATTCTTAATTACAACTTTAAATTATAAAGAAGTAACTTGTTTAGTAAGCTTAGATTTAAGATTAGCTGATTTATTAGCATGAATAATATTATTCTTTACTAACTTATCAAGCATAGAAACAACTGAAGGTAAAAGTTTATTAGCTTCCTTCTTTGAAGTTAAATCTTTAAGCTTTTTAATAGCGTTTCTAGTAGCTTTGTGCTGAACCTTATTTCTAAGTTTAACAGCTTCATTTCTTCTAATTCTTTTTAACGCTGATTTATGATTAGCCATATTATTAATTTAGTAGCCCGTAGGGGAATCGAACCCCTCTTACCAGGATGAAAACCTGGCGTCCTAGCCGATAGACGAACGGGCCTAGTAAAAACGAATGCAAATGTAATTCAAAGGATACAAACTTGCAACATAATTTTTTTGTTTTATTAAGGCACTAAATCAATAAGCTTTAGCGAATAGTACTCTTTGATTTGAAGGCTTACTTGAATAAATACATTCACCTTCTTCTTTAGAGTTGTTTAAGGGAATGCATCTTATTGTTGCTTTTGTTTCTTTTTTAATTTTTTCTTCAGTTTCTGAAGTCCCATCCCAATGTGCTGAAATGAAACCTCCATTATTTTTAAGAATAGATTTAAACTCATCAAAAGTATCAGCTTTTCTAATATTAGAATTAGTAAATAATTTTGCTTTATCAAATAAATTATGTTGAATATCTTTTATTAAAAAATCTATTTTATCTAACACTTCATCAATACCAATTATTTCCTTTTCCATTTTATCTCTTCTGAAAATTTCAACAGTAGAATTCTCTAAATCTTTGGGACCAATAGCAATTCTAATTGGAACCCCCTTTATTTCATGTTCATTAAATTTAAAACCAGGCTTATATGTATCTCTTTTATCAAACAAAACACTTATTCCTTTGTCTTTTAATTTACTTAAAACTGGTTCCACTACAGAACATATAGAATCCAATTCTTCATCTGACTTGAAAATTGGGATAAAAACAACTTGAATAGGAGCTAATTTTGGAGGAAGAACTAATCCATTGTCATCGCTATGAGTCATAATTAATGCTCCCATTAGCCTTGTAGAAACTCCCCACGAAGTAGCCCACACATAATCTAAAGTCCCATTTTTATTAGCAAATTTTACATCAAAAGCTTTAGCAAAGTTCTGACCTAAAAAATGAGATGTACCCGCTTGTAAAGCTTTTCCATCCTGCATTAGAGCTTCAATACAATAAGTTTCTTCAGCTCCTGCAAATTTTTCACTTTCTGATTTCATTCCTTTAATAACGGGAATCCCCATAAAATTCTCAGCAAATTCAGCATAAACGTTATTCATTAATTCAGCTTCTTTTATAGCTTCATCTTTTGTCGCATGAGCCGTATGACCTTCTTGCCATAAAAACTCGGCTGTTCTTAAAAACAAACGAGTCCTCATTTCCCATCTTACTACATTTGCCCATTGATTAATTAAAATAGGAAGATCTCTGTAAGACTGTATCCATTTTTTATAGGTACTCCAAATAATTGCTTCGCTAGTAGGTCTGACTATTAGTTCTTCTTCAAGTTTAGCGTTTTCATCAACAATTAATTTTCCAGGCTTTTCAGGATCATTTTTAAGTCTATAATGTGTAACTATTGCACATTCTTTAGCAAAACCTTCAGCATTTTTCTCCTCAGCTTCAAACAAACTCTTTGGAACAAATAAAGGAAAATATGCGTTTTGATGTCCAGTATCTTTAAACATTATATCCAATTGAGCTTGCATTTTTTCCCAGATAGCATATCCATATGGTTTAATAACCATACAACCTCTTACTGAAGAATTTTCGGCAAGGTCTGCTTTAACAACAAGCTCATTATACCACCTTGAATAATCTTCTTCTCTTTTAGTTAGTTTTTTACCCATAAATTATTTTTTGGCATAATAATTGTATAATTGTGTATGAGCGCTAAATTAACTATTTTTAATTTTGTAATAAACATATTATGATAAACATTTATAAGACATCAATAAAGAAAATTAAATCCATTTCATTATTGTTATTATTATTGATTTTCACAAGTTGTGGTACGCTTAACTCGGATAACTATACTTCAAATGATGGAATATATGATGGTAAGGAGAATGCTTCAACAACCAATTCAAATGGAGTTTATTATAAAGATTATTTTGATCAAAAAGCACAAGAATATGGT
>CAJWFY010000064.1 GCA_913031655.1 uncultured Flavobacteriaceae bacterium | reverse complement strand
AGTCTTAGACTTAACCTCGCCAGCCAACACCACCTGACCGGTAGTGACTAAAGTTTCACAAGCAACTTTTGAATTAGGATCAAAAGCTAAAAAATTATCGATCAAAGCATCACTAATTTGATCAGCAATCTTGTCTGGGTGACCTTCACTAACAGATTCTGAAGTAAATAAATAACTCATGTTTTTTTTTAATTTATTTCGATTTGCAAATATATTACACTAAAATATTTTAGAGGCTATTTTTTTTATATTTTTTGCTTTACCCATAGAATAATAATGTAAAAATGGGACTCCAGCTTTTTTAAGTTCCTTACTTTGCTCAATACACCATTCAATTCCTACTTCTTTAACTTGAGAATTATCTTTACACTTAATCACTTCTTTAATCAAAGCTTCTGGTAAATCACAATGAAATCTGTGAGGCAGTATATTCAACTGTTTTTTAGTTGAAATAGGCTTAATCCCTGGAATAATTGGCACATTAATACCTTCTTTTTTACAAATATCTTTAAATTCAAAAAACTTCTTGTTATCAAAAAACATTTGAGTTACTATATAATCCGCTCCTAACTTAATTTTTTCTTTTAAAAAATGAATATCACTTTCTATGCTTGGTGCTTCCATGTGTTTTTCAGGATAACCAGAAACTCCAATGCAAAAATCGGTTTTTGAAGAGACCTCAAGTTCTTCCAAATATTTTCCTTTATTTAATTCTGAAATTTGATTGACAAGTTCACTTGCATAAGAATGCCCATCGTCTGAGGGAGTAAAATAAGTTTCAGATTTAATAGCGTCTCCTCTTAAAGCCACAACATTATTGATTCCTAAAAAATCTAAATCAATTAATAAATTTTCTGTGATCTCTTTATTAAAGCCTCCACAAAGAATATGTGGAATAGCATCTACATTGTATTTATTTTGTAATGCTGCACAAATCCCAACAGTTCCTGGTCTTTTTCTTACAACCTTTTTTTGTAACAACCCATTACCAAGATCGTTGTAAACGTGTTCCTCTCTGTGATAAGTAACGTCTATAAATGGAGGGTTGAATTCCATTAAGGGATCTATGTTGTCAAAAATTGATTGAACATTATGACCTTTTACAGGTGGAAGAATTTCAAATGTAAATTGTGTTTCTCCTTTAGCTTTTTTTATATGTTCCGTTACTTTCATTTTAGCTAATTTAAATTTGGTTCAAGCCATTTCTTGGCTTTTTCTATTGTTATGTTTCTTCTTAATGCGTAATCTTCCAATTGGTCTTGGTTAATATTACCTAAACCAAAATATTTTGCTTTTTCAGATCCAAAATAATATCCTGAGACTGAAGATGCTGGCCACATAGCTAAACTTTCAGTTAATTTTACACCAATTGATTCTTCTACTTTTAGAAGATCCCAAATTGTACTCTTTTCTAAATGATCTGGACAAGCTGGGTAGCCTGGCGCAGGTCTTATTCCTTTATAAGATTCTTGAATTAATTCCTTATTGCTAAGTTTTTCATTAGAAGAATACCCCCACCTCTCTAATCTTACATGCTTGTGTAAATATTCAGCGTATGCTTCCGCAAACCTATCAGCTAAAGCCTTTACCATTATAGAGCTATAATCATCAATTTTATCTTCATATTCTTTAGAAAGTTCATCCGATCCAAAACCAGTACTAACACAAAAACAACCTATGTAATCCTCGATTCCAGAATCTTTTGGAGCGATAAAATCTGAAAGGGCCATGTTTGGCTCTCCTTGTTTCTTTTTTAGTTGCTGTCTTAGAGTTAAAAATTTAGCGATAGTTTCTGTTTTTTCTAAGTTATAAACTTCAATATCATCACCAACAGAGTTAGCTGGAAATAATCCGAATATAGCTTTTGCAGTAAGAGATTTTTCTTTTAAAATTTTCTTAAGCATTATCTGCCCATCTTCAAATAATTCTTTCGCTTGTTTTCCAGTCAATTCGTAATCAAAAATATCTGGATATTTACCATGAAGTCCCCATGTGTTAAAAAATGGCGACCAATCAATGTAGGGAACAAGGGTTTCTAAAGAAATCTCTTGGATTATCTCAATTCCTAATTTGTTAGGCTTAACGGGTGCAAATTGGTTAAAATCAATTTGAAAATTATTGTTTTTGGAAGCGCTATAGTCAACGTATCTTTTTTCACTTTTTTTACTCAAAAACCTTTCTCTAAAGTCAGTATAATCTTTTTTAATTCCATTCCAATAATCTTCTTTTAAATCTTTATTAATTAAGCTACTAGCTACACCAACTGCTCTAGAAGCGTCATTTACATGAACTACAGGCGAATTAATTTCAGGAAATATCTTAACTGCAGTGTGGGCTTTAGATGTTGTAGCACCACCAATTAAAAGAGGAATATTAATGTTTAATCTTTTGAGTTCTTTTGCTAAAAAAACCATCTCATCTAATGAGGGGGTAATTAGCCCAGACAAACCAATAATATCCACTCCTTCTTCAATGGCAGTTTTAATTATTTTTTCAGGTGGAACCATTACTCCTAAATCAATGATTTCAAAATTATTACAAGCTAAAACTACGCCAACTATGTTTTTTCCAATATCATGAACATCTCCTTTAACGGTGGCCATTAATATTTTTCCAGCTGAATTACTTGACCCATCCGTCTTAGAGGCTTCAATATAGGGTAGTAAATGAGCAACGGCTTTTTTCATTACCCTGGCTGATTTAACTACTTGAGGCAAAAACATTTTTCCTTCCCCAAATAAATCTCCAACTATGTTCATACCACTCATCAAGTGACCTTCAATTACCATTATAGGTCTTTCCACACTTAATCTGGCCAGCTCTACATCATCTACAATGAATTCATCTTTACCGTTAACCAATGAGTAGGAAATTCTTTCTCGAAGTTCAAGATTACGCCACTCTTTATTTACAGATTTTTTTGCTTTTTTATCTCCTACAACACTTTCTGCGAAATCTAGTAATCTTTCAGTTGCATCATCCCTTCGGTTTAACAAAACATCTTCTACATGTTCAAGTAAATCTTTAGGAATTTCATCATAAATTTCAAGCATATTAGGATTAACTATTCCCATATTCATTCCATGTTTAATAGCATGATATAAAAATGCTGAATGCATGGCTTCTCTTACCGTATTATTTCCTCTAAAAGAAAAAGAAACATTACTAACTCCTCCACTCACACTTGCATAAGGCAAATTAGTTCTAATCCATTTTGTTGCTTGAAAAAAATCTAAAGCATTTTTTCGATGCTCTTCCATTCCAGTAGCTACAGGAAAAATATTAGGATCAAAAATAATATCTTGAGGCTTAAAATTAAGTTCGTTAACCAAAATATCATATGATCTTTTACAAATTTCAATTCTTCTATTGTAGTTGTCAGCTTGTCCAGATTCATCAAAAGCCATAACTATCACAGCTGCGCCGTATCTTTTAACTAGTTTAGCATGAGCAACAAATTCTTTCTCACCTTCTTTTAAACTAATTGAATTAACTATACATTTACCTTGAACAGTCTTAAGTCCAGCCTCAATAATATCCCATTTTGAGCTATCAATCATAATAGGAACTCTAGAAATATCAGGTTCAGAAGCAATTAAATTTAAAAATTTAGTCATTGCTTCAGCTCCATCAATCATACCCTCGTCCATATTGATGTCAATAATTTGAGCTCCACCTTCAACTTGATCTCTTGCGACCTCTAAAGCTTCTGAGAATTTATCTTGTTCAATTAATCTTAAAAATTTCTTAGACCCAGTCACATTGGTTCGCTCTCCAACATTGACAAAATTTGATTGCTCAGAAACAATTAATGGTTCTAATCCAGAAAGTATAAGGTTGTTTTGTATAGCCATCTTAAGTTATGTTTCTAGGTGAAAAGTTTTTTGCTTCTTCAGCAATGAGTTTAATATGATCTGGTGTCGTTCCGCAACAACCTCCAATTATATTAACACACTCAGATTCTAAATATTCCTTAATCAAGACTCTCATTTCTTCAGCACTTTGGTCGTACTCACCAAAAGCGTTAGGAAGACCTGCATTTGGATGGGCTGATGTATAAAACTCTGTCACCTTACTTAATCTTTTCATATAAGGCAAAAGAAGATCTGCTCCTAAAGCACAATTAAAACCTATACTTAGTAAAGGAATATGAGATAGAGAAGCTACAAAAGCTTCAACAGTTTGTCCTGAAAGAGTTCTTCCACTTGCATCAGTAATTGTTCCACTAACCATAATAGGAAGTGAGATTTTTCGTTCATTTAAAATAAGATCAATTGCAAATAAAGCAGCCTTAGCATTGAGGGTGTCAAAAATAGTTTCAACCAGCAGTATGTCAACTCCACCATCAATTAATGCATTGGTTTGCTCTGAATAAGCCGTAACCAAATCATCAAATGTAACGGCACGATACCCGGGGTCATTCACCTTAGGAGACATGCTAGCTGTTCTGTTAGTAGGGCCAATAGAACCTGCAACAAATCTTGGTTTACTTGGGTCAATTAAATTATATTTATTAGCGGCCTCTTTAGCAATTTTTGCCGATTCATAGTTTAAATCATAAACTATTGATTCCATGTTATAATCTGCCATTCCTATACTTGTAGATGAAAAAGTATTAGTTTCAATAATATCAGCCCCAACTTCTAAGTATTTTTCATGAATGGTTTTGATCGCTTCAGGCTGAGTTAGAGACAATAAATCATTATTACCTTGAACACTGCTTGGATGATCTTTAAAACGATCACCTCTGTAGTCTGATTCACTAAATTTATATTGTTGAATCATAGTACCCATGGCACCATCTAAAACTAAAATTTTTTTACTTAAAATTTCTATAATATTTTGCATATAAATTTATAAATTAACGGAAAGTGTTTTAAGTTTTGACATTTCAAAAACACCAAATAAAAATGAGGAGTAAAACAAAAACCCTAACAAAGTTCCTTTATAAAAAGGCAGGGCTAAAGCGTAACAAGTAATAAATCCACTTAAGTCTAAAGAATACATTGATCCTGAAATCCAAACCCCAAAATTGGTTACAACAAAAAAGATCAAGCTGGAACCTAAAGAGCTTAAAAGGATGTTTTTGAAACTCATTTTATTTAGGGAATAATAACCTATTAAAATAATCATTATAAAAGCTGAATACTGCCATAAGAATCCAGGATAAAACCAAGTAAACTCATTATAATATGATAAAATAAAATTATTAATAACTAAATCACTTATCCAAAGTGATAATATTGGAATGATAAATGCATGATATTTATTTTTAAAATAAGCCCCACCAAATAAAGCCATTGCTCCTATTGGTGTGAAGTTAGGCATGTGAGGAATAATTCTTGAAAAAGAAGCAATTAATATAAGTAAGATTACTGCTAAATAAGTTAAACTAATTTTATTCATAATTTATTTTTACAACGTAATAATTTATCAAAACAAGCAGAAGCTTATTTTCTAATAAAAAATAATTAATATATATTTTTGAGTTTTTCATCTCTGTTTTAGCTTTTTTTTAAGAGGGAGCAATCAGTCAAATTTATCCTCTAATTAATGCAAATATAATAAAAAAGTACTTCGGGTGGGAATCGAACCCACACTCTTTTGCAAGAACTGGATTTTGAATCCAGCGCGTCTACCAATTCCGCCACCGAAGCAAGGTCGACAAAAATATAAAATAATCTGATTAATAAGATAATATACCCTTATAAATTATATATCATAAAATAAATTGCTAAATTTGCCAACCAATTAAGAAAAATGCCTGAAAATAAAACTGAAGCTAAAATTTTTGCTTGTACTCAAAGTGTACAAATAGGAGAAAATATAGCCAAAGCTTATGGTACAAAATTAGGAAAAGTAATTTTTCATCACTTTAGTGATGGAGAATTTCAACCTTCTTTTGAAGAATCAATTAGAGGAAGTAGAATATTTTTAATTGGCTCTACAAATCCTAGTTCTGATAATTTAATGGAACTATTGTTAATGATAGATGCTGCCAAAAGAGCTTCAGCTAGACATATTACAGCTGTAATGCCTTATTTTGGATGGGCTCGTCAAGACAGAAAGGATAAACCAAGAGTTCCTATTGGAGCAAAATTGATTGCTAAGTTATTAGAGTCCGCTGGAGCAACTAGAATAATCACTATGGACCTCCACGCTGATCAAATTCAAGGGTTTTTCGAAAAACCAGTTGATCATTTGTATGCTTCAACAATTTTCATTCCATATCTTGAAAGCTTAAAACTAGATTCCTTAACTATTGCATCTCCTGACATGGGAGGTTCAAAAAGAGCTTATGCTTATTCTAAGTTTTTAAAAAGTGATGTAGTAATATGTTATAAGCAAAGAAAAAAAGCTAATATCATTTCCCATATGGAGCTTATAGGTAATGTTGAAGGTAAAAATGTAGTGCTTGTAGACGATATGGTAGATACGGCAGGCACTCTAACAACTGCAGCTGATCTTATGATGGATAGAGGAGCAAAGTCAGTAAGAGCAATATGTACTCATCCTCTTTTGTCGGGTAAAGCTTACGAAAGAATAGAAAATTCTAAATTAAAAGAATTGATAATATCCGACAGTATTCCAATTAAAAATAAATCTAAGAAAATAAAAGTTTTATCCTCAGCTAGCTTATTTGCTGATGTGATGAAAAATGTTCATAATAATCAATCAATAAACCCATTTTTTATAAAATAATATCATGAAATCAATTACAATTAACGGATCTAAAAGAGAACACGTAGGTAAAGTAGCAACTAAAGCCTTACGTAATGCTGGAAAGGTGCCTTGCGTTATATACGGAGGAGAAAACCCGATACATTTTTCAGCAGATGAATTATCATTTTCAAAACTAGTATATACAGGGGATGCCCATACTGTTGTTGTTGTTTTGGATGAAGGAAATAAAATAGATGCAGTAATGCAGGATATTCAATTCCACCCAGTTAGTGATAAAATTCTACATGTAGATTTTTTCCAAACTCAAGAAGGAAAAGAAATCACTATGATTATTCCAGTTAGAATTGAAGGAACTGCTCCTGGAGTTAGAGATACAGGAGGATTGCTTTCAAGAAACAAAAGAAAACTGAGTGTTAGAGCTTTACCGAAAAACTTACCAGATTTTCTTTTAGCAGATGTTTCTGAACTAAATCTTAACGATAGTATAACTGTTGCTGATTTGTCAGAAGAAACTTTCAATATTCTTCATCCTGAAAATCAAGTTGTTTGTCAAGTGAAGATGTCTAGAGCTTCCATGTCGATAGACGATGAAACTGAAGAGGGCGAAGAAGGAGCTGAAGGAGCTGAAGGAGCTGAAGGAGCAACTAAAGAAGGTGGAGAAGCAAAAGCGGAAGGATCTAAAGAAGGTGGAGAAGCTAAGGCTGATAGTTAAAGCTTCTTACTACAAAACAAAAGCATTCCTTTTATATTTAATTGGGATGCTTTTTTTATTTTTACAAATCAAACTAAATCATTGAACTGGCTAGAATTTTTTAAATTAAGGTCTAAACCAAATGTTGATATGAACAAATTTCTGATTGTGGGAATTGGAAATATTGGTAAAGAATACTTTGAAACAAGGCACAATATTGGTTTTGAAGCTTTGGACTATGCTTGCAAGGAATTTGAAGAGAGTTTTTCTACACAGAAATTAGGAGATATTGTTAAATTAAAACATAAAGGAAAAACCTTAATACTATTAAAGCCTAGTACTTATGTTAACTTAAGTGGAAAATCAGTGAGATATTGGATGCAAAAAGAAAATATTCCAATTGAAAATATATTAGTAATTTCTGATGATCTTAATTTAGATTTTGG
>CAJWFY010000063.1 GCA_913031655.1 uncultured Flavobacteriaceae bacterium | reverse complement strand
ATTTTATAACCCACAGTCTCTGAATACTCATCTCTATGTGGGACTAAAAAAGGGATTATACTTAAATTGTCTTCTAAAATTTCTGGAATATTATTGGAAAGACTTTGTAAGTCTACATTCTTCAATGCAACTAATTGATTCCATGGGCCATTGGAACTAATAAATTCTTGCATTTTAGGCATAACAAATAAAGGCACCATCGAACTACTAAAAGATTCTCTTCCTAAATTTAAAAGACCAGAATAATGTCCCATATGAGCATGAGTTAGAAAAATTCCATTTAAAGATTTAGAAGGGTTGTTGTCTTGCAATAAGGCTTTTAATTGATGATTTATATCTGGACTGGCTTCAATTAAATAGTGCTTATTATATTTTATGTTAGATATCCCTAAACTAACCACTCTCTTTTTAGAAAATCCTTGATTATAGTAATTTGCACAACATTTTTTAGAGCATCCTAGATGAGGCATTCCACCATCTTGAACTGTTCCTAAAATTTTTATAAAGACTTCTTTATTATTAGATTCAGTGTTTTTATTTGGAGTTTGGCAACTTAAAAAAAGTGATAAAAAAATACTTAAAGTTATTAATAAGTGTTTTTTTGAGATTACAGTTATCATTTTTGTTCAAACAAAGCCTTTAGTTCTGTTGCCTCGTTTGGAGAAAGTTTACCTGCTAATACTAAGCTCAATTGTCTTCTTCTTAAAGCTCCGTTATACCTTTTTATTTCTAATTCAGATTCCGGTTTAAGTTGAGGAACTTTGACTGGTTTTCCCTTTATATCAACTGCAACAAATGTGAAAATTGCTTCATTTACTTTGGTTAATACTTGATGTTCTAATGACTCTACCCAGACGTCAATAAAAACTTCCATAGAAGTTCCGAAAGCTCTAGAGACTTTAGCTTCAAGAATCAAAACGCTTGCGCTAGGAATTGGTTTAGAAAAAATAACATTATTAATTACAGAAGTAACCACAATTTGCTCTGCGTGTCTTTTAGCTGAAATTGAAGCTACTTTGTCCATTCTAGCTAAAAGCTCTCCTCCAAAAAGGTTATTTATAGAATTTGTATCACCTGGAAGTACTATGTCTGTAGTTGTGGTTTTAGAGTTTTCCGAAGTTTTTGATTGCATCTTATCCTTTTAGACTAATTTGCTTGAAAAAGCCAAGCGTCTTTATTTTCTTTTTTCTGAACAAGCCTTAAATTAACAACCGCTTCATTTCTATCAGAATAACCAGAAAAGGCAACTGGGCTTAAGCCCTTATCATTAAGCGGAAGTATTTTTGAATCATATCCTTTTTTCTTTAAGCTTAAAACTAAGTTTTTAGCATTATTTGTAACCCTAAAAGCACCAGCAATAATATAATATTGTTTTGCTTCTCTTTTAACATTAAGAGTTAGGGATGGTAAAGAACCTAAATCAAAAACTGCTTTTTGTACAGCTTGCTTAGACTGATTTCTAGCTTCTTGTTGTTGAGCAATTTTTTGTTCAACAAGATCATTATTTACATTGTAATATACTGCTCCTAAACCGAAAATTAAACAGGTCCATATAGCAGCTGTCTTGAAAAAGTTTGATTGATTAACTGGTTTCAAATAGGCAGGAATATGCTTTATTTTATCTGAATCTATGGATTTTTGAGTCAGTTGAGAAATGTAAATTGGAGCTAAGCCAAAAGAATCCTTTAAATGATTAACTGTTTTTATGGGAACAAATACAATGCTTTTTTCAGAATTCAAGTACAGTTCTCCAATACTTTTCAATAGAAGGGTTTGACTTTGCAGTTTTTGACTCCAACTAATAACTTCTTGATGAATTTTTTTTAAAGCATCGTCATAACTCAAGTTTAGTTCTGAAGAAATTAACTTAGCTAAAAGGCCATCATTATCTTTAATTTGAGCATTGAAAGATATTTGCTTAAAGGGAGGATGAAATTTTTCTTCTTTAAAATCGTATTCAGCAGATTTATAGTTTCCTATAAAACTCCCAAAACCTGGAACAGTTACACAATCGTGTTGAAATAACAACTTGCTAATATGATTAGATAACTGCATAACTCAAAAATACATTTTTTTGATTTAAATTCTAAAATAATTAAGCCCTAATTATATCCTAGTTTTTCTCGAACTCTATTTAAAACTCCTTTAGCTACTTGACGGGCTTTAACAGCTCCAATATTTAGAGCCTCATCTATTTCGTTAAGATTGGACATGTAGTAATTAAATTTTTCTCTTTCCAATGAAAATTTAGTTAAAATATAGTCCAGCAATTCTTTTTTTGCATGACCATATCCAAAGCCTCCATTTTTGTAATTTTCTTTTAGAGAATTAATAGAATCTTTATCTGCAATTAACTCGTAGAGTTTAAATACATTACAGTTTTTAAAATCTTTGGGGTCTTCTATTGGAGTACTATCGGTAGCAATAGACATAATTTGTTTTTTAAGCTGTTTTTCTGGAAGAAAAATATCAATGACATTTCCTTTAGACTTACTCATTTTCTCTCCATTAGTCCCAGTGATTAGTTGAGTACTTTCATTAACCTTGGCAATAGGCAATACAAATGTTTCACCATAAGAATTATTAAATCTTGAAGCTACATCTCGTGTCATTTCAAGATGTTGGTGTTGATCTTTCCCTACCGGAACATACTGGGCATCGTAAAGTAAAATATCTGCTGCCATTAACATTGGGTAAGTAAAAATTCCTGCATTAACGTCATCTAATCTATCTGATTTATCTTTGAATGAATGAGCTAATGTTAACCTTTGATATGGAAAATGACAAGATAAAATCCAAGCTAATTCTGTGGCTATAGGAACATCACTTTGGCGGTAAAAAATAGTTTTATTAATATCTAACCCAAATGACAACCAGGCGGCTGCAGTAGCATAAGTGTTGTTTTTTAAAATTTCTTTATTCTTTATTTGCGTTAAAGAGTGCATGTCAGCAATAAACAAAAAGGATTCGTTTTTTGAATCATTAGACATCTCTATTGCTGGAATAATAGCCCCTAAAATATTTCCTAAATGTGGAGTTCCCGTACTTTGAACACCTGTTAAAATTCTTGACATGTAAGTGTTATTATCAACAAAAGTAATAGATTTAAAAAACATATCGCTCATTTAATTACTTTTACATTAATGCTAAGAATTATAAAAATCATTTTGTGTGGACTATATAACGTTTGGTTTTATATTTTAGCTGGGGGTGGATTATTAATTCTTTTACCTGTATTTTTTGTATTAACATATAAGGAAACTTGGTATCCTCAGTTTTTTTGGGTTGCTAGAAATATTTGGGCTAATCTTATACTTTTTGGGATGGGTTTAATTCCAAAAATAGAATACAAGGAGCCTTTTATCAAAGGGACTAGTTATATGTTAGCGGCTAACCACAAAAGCATGATAGATGTAATGCTAATGCTAAGAGTGAGTAAAATACCCTTTGTTTTTGTAGGGAAAAAAGAACTTGTAAAACTGCCCATTTTTGGATATTTCTACAAAAGAGTTGCAATCATGGTAGATCGAGATAGTGCTGAAAGCAGGAAGAATGTCTATAAGCTTGCCCAAAGAAGATTAGATCAAGGCCTAGGTATATGCATATTTCCTGAAGGCGCTGTATTTGGCCCAGATATTAAATTAGCTCCTTTTAAAAATGGTGTTTTTAGATTTTCTACAGATTTTCAAATGCCAATAGTTCCTATGTCTTTTCTAGATTGCGAAAAAAGATATCCTTACCATTTTTCTTACAATCATTTTGTAGGGGGACCAGGAATTTTAAGAGTGCGAGTTCACAATCACATAAGCACAAAAGGGCTGGGGGAAAACGACAGAGAGTCCTTAAAAAAACAAGTTTATGATTTACTTTGGAACGACTTGGATGACTAAGATTTAAGCGCTTCAACAATTTTCACCTCTAACTCATCGCATAGCTCAGGATTATCAGTAAGAATCTTCTTAACAGAATCTCTTCCTTGACCAAGTTTTGTTTCTCCATAACTGAACCAAGATCCACTTTTATCAATAATTCCGTGTTCTACTCCTAAATCAATAATTTCTCCTAATTTAGAAATTCCTTTACCGTACATGATATCAAATTCACTTAATTTAAATGGAGGAGCAACCTTATTCTTTACCACCTTAACTCTAGTTTTATTTCCTAAAACATTTCCATCAGTGTCTTTAATCTGAGTTGATCTTCTAATATCTAGCCTAACTGAAGCATAAAACTTTAATGCATTTCCTCCTGTTGTAGTCTCAGGGTTTCCAAACATAACTCCAATTTTCTCCCTTAGCTGATTGATGAAAATTACTGTACAATTAGTTTTGCTAATATTTGAGGTTAGTTTTCTTAAAGCTTGTGACATTAACCTTGCATGAAGCCCCATTTTAGAGTCTCCCATTTCACCTTCAATTTCACTTTTTGGAGTCAAAGCGGCTACAGAGTCAATCACGATTATATCAATTGCACCAGATCTAATTAGATTGTCTGTTATTTCAAGAGCTTGCTCTCCGTTATCAGGCTGAGAAATAATTAGTTCATCAATATTTATTCCAAGGTCTTGAGCGTAAAACCTATCAAAAGCATGTTCTGCGTCTATAAAAGCTGCTATTCCACCTGCTTTTTGAGCTTCTGCGATTGCATGAAGCGTCAATGTAGTTTTTCCTGAAGATTCAGGGCCATAAATTTCAATTACTCTCCCTTTAGGGTATCCACCTATTCCTAAAGCATAGTCCAAAGTTAAAGATCCACTAGAAATTGCTTCAATTTCTTCAATAGGTGCATCACCCATTTTCATGACAGTTCCCTTTCCGTAAGTTTTATCTAATTTGTCAAGTGTTAACTGAAGTGCTTTTTGTTTTGAATCTTTATCTTTGCTCATGAAATAATGAAATTAGGTTGATAGCTAAAGTACAATTTATTTAAATTATCTCATAGCAGTATAGAGTCGATTTTTATAAGAATTATTAAAATATTATTTTAGCTTTCTTTATCATATTTAGTTGTAAAAATGGAATTGTATAATAAACTTAGTGCTAGACAAAGAGCCGCTTTAATTGAAGAGGCAGGAAATAAACGTCTAACGCTCTCTTTTTACAAATACCACCTAATTAAAAACTGCCAATTTTTTAGAGACCATTTATATATTAGTTGGGACGAATTGGATGTGCTGGGTAGGATTTATATTGCTAAAGAAGGAATCAATGCGCAACTTTCTGTCCCTTCTGAAAATTTTGAAAAATTTAAACAAAGTATTGATGAAATTTCTTTTTTAAAAGAAGTTAGATTAAACATTGCCATTGAACAAAATGATTTTTCTTTTTTAAAACTACAAATTAAACTCAGAAAAAATATTGTTGCCGACGGGTTGGATTCAGTTAATCTTGACTTAACAGAAAAGGGAGAACATCTAAGTGCTAAAGATTTCAATAATCTTATTGAAAGTCCTGAGACACTTCTTGTTGACATGAGAAATCATTATGAAAGCGAAATTGGACATTTCAAGGGGGCTATCCTTCCTGATGTGGATAGTTTTAGAGAATCTCTGCCAATAATTGAAAAAACTTTTGAGAAGCATAAAAAATCTAAAAATATAGTGATGTATTGTACGGGTGGTATACGCTGTGAAAAGGCCAGTGCTTTTTTAAAACACAAAGGGTATGATAACGTATATCAACTAGAAGGCGGCATTATTGAATACACTCGTCAAGTTAAAGACCAAGGAATCGAAAATAAATTTTTAGGGAAAAACTTTGTTTTTGATCAAAGAAGAAGTGAGGTTATAACAGAAAATATTGTCTCTAACTGTCATCAGTGTGGAGAAAAAAGTGATAAGCATGTAAATTGCGCTAACGAAGCTTGTCACCTTCTGTTTATTCAATGTAAAAGTTGCAGTACAAAATACAATACCTGCTGCTCTATTGAATGTCAAAAAATCAAATCCTTACCTTTAGAAGAGCAAAAAAAATTAAGAAAGGGAAAAGGCAATAGCAATAAGATTTTTAAAAAGGGTAGGTCAGAGGCGCTCAAGTTTAAAAAAACATCTTTATAATAGTTTTGAGTTAGCAGCTTTAATTACCTAACTTTAAAATCTTATTAAATTACAATAATCATCTATGGGCTGTTCAAGTTGTAGCACTAATTCAAACGGAGTTCCTGGCGGATGTAAAAACAACGGAACTTGTGGAACAGATGGATGTAATAAGCTGACTGTTTTTGACTGGCTTTCCAATATGGATCCTGTTGGAGAAAAAGAACACTCCAAAATAATTGAAGTGAGGTTTAAAAACGGAAGAAAAGAGTATTATAACAATTCCTCTGATTTAACAATTTCTATAGGAGATTTACTTGTAGTAAAAGCAGAAAAGGGTTACGATGTTGGTCATGCCACATTAAAGGGGGGGCTTGTTGCTCTTCAATTAAAAAAGAAAAGAATTAATCCAAAATCAACAACATTTCTTGAAATAACAAGAAAAGCTTCTCAAAGAGATATTGATATCTGGACGCGTGCTAGAGAAAGAGAAGAGGATGTGAAAAAGAAATCTAGGCAATTGGCTATTTCTTTAAGTTTAAAGATGAAAATTTCCGATGTTGAGTTTCAAGGAGATGACAGTAAGGTTACTTTTTATTATACTGCACCAGGTAGGGTGGATTTTAGACAGTTAATTCGCGATATGGCCCGACAATTCAATACTCGAATTGAGATGAAACAAATTGGTCTTAGAGAAGAAGCTTCAAGGCTAGGAGGAATTGGGTCTTGTGGAAGAGAATTGTGTTGTTCCACTTGGCTTACTGACTTTAGGTCTGTAACTACATCAGCTGCTAGATATCAGCAACTTTCTTTAAATCCTCAAAAGCTAGCAGGTCAGTGTGGAAAACTAAAGTGCTGCTTAAATTTTGAACTTGATTTTTATCAAGAAGCTTTAAAAGATTTTCCTAAATCTAATTCTAAAATTTTAACTGAAAAAGGAATCGCTTTTTGTCAAAAAATTGATATTTTCAAAGGCCTATTGTGGTTTGTTTATAAAGACGATAGTGTTACTTGGCATCAATTAAGTGTTGAAAAAGCAAGAGAAATTTTAAAAATTAATGCTAAAGGAGAAAAAATAGAGAGCTTAGAGCAATATGCCACATATGAAACTTCTACAGATGTTAATTTTGAAAATGTTGTAGGGCAGGACAGCTTGACTCGTTTTGATAATAAAAATAAACGATTCAAAAACAAGAAAAAGAAAGTTTGGAAAAAAGCATAATTAAGTGCGTTATGAAAATTAAAAACAGTCTTTTTTTTCTTTTATTTATTTTATGTGTTGGATCGTGCTCATCCCCATATTTCTTAGAGTTTACCGAATTTTCTGAAGGATGGAAAAATACAGAGACTGTTGAGTTTAACTTTAAAGGAGATTTAAATTCCAAAAACATGTCTTTAGTCTTCCGTCATAATAACGACTACAATTACGCTAATATTTTTTTAATAGCTCAGTTAAGCTCTGCGCAATCTTTAATACAAACTGATACTTTAGAGTTTTTGCTAAGCCGTCCTAGCGGACAGTGGCTTGGAGATAAAAAACTAACTTTAATAGAACACAAGCTTGCTTATAAACAAAGTATTATTTTAGCAAAAGACAGTCTTTATTCTTTAAAAGTAAGGACTTCAATGAGACTTAATGATCTTATCAGCCCAATTGCTAATTTAGAAGGCGTTTTAGGTTTAGGACTCTTGATAGAAGATGATACTAATGAAAAAAAATAAAAACAAAGGGATTCCAAAAAAATACAAGCTGTATTATTACAGCTTTTGGGTGATTTTTACTTTAGGAATTTTATCTGTTTCTGGGATCTTTTACTCTGCTTCTATTGGTGCCTTGGGAGAAATGCCTGATTTTAGACAGCTTGAAAACCCTAATACCAATTTAGCAACTGAAATAATTTCTTCTGACAATAAGGTTTTAGGAAAATTTCATTTTGGAGAAAATAGAACTCCAATTGAGTTTACTGACCTTCCAAAGCATTTAGTCGATGCGTTAATTTCAACTGAAGATGAACGTTTTTACAGCCATTCTGGAATTGACTTTAAGGCAACCGTTAGAGCCGTTGTTTATCTTAACAAAAGAGGGGGAGCCAGTACAATTTCTCAACAGTTAGCCAGGCAATTATTTGTAGGAG
>CAJWFY010000062.1 GCA_913031655.1 uncultured Flavobacteriaceae bacterium | reverse complement strand
TGGTATGTATGATTATTCTAAATTTGAAGGAAAAGATGGTAAAATTTTAAATTCAAAGCAACAAGCAGAGTATTTATCAGATTTAGCAAAAAAGTTTCCTATTATTTCAATTGAAGATGGTATGGATGAAAATGATTGGGACGGATGGGAATATTTAACAAAAATTTGTGGTGATACAGTACAGCTTGTTGGTGATGATTTATTTGTTACTAACGTTGAAAGGCTTTCTAACGGAATTAAAAATAAAATAGGAAATTCTATTTTGATTAAGGTTAATCAAATAGGAACACTTTCAGAAACTATTGATGCTGTTAATATGGCTCATAAAGCAGGTTTTACTTGTGTTATGTCTCACAGATCTGGTGAAACAGAAGATTACACTATCGCTGATTTAGCAGTAGGTTTATCTACGGGACAAATTAAGACTGGATCAGCTTCCAGAAGTGATAGAATAGCTAAATACAATCAATTATTGAGAATAGAAGAACAACTAGGACCTGATGCTTATTTCCCAAGTGAAAAAGCTTTTAAAATAGCATTTTAGAGTAAGTTTTTTTTTCAGTAATTTTATAAGAATATTTATTTATGAGTGATAAGGCAAAATTAAAAATTAAGGACAAAGAAATTGAATTAGATTTAATTGTAGGTTCTGAAAATGAATTAGGAATTGACATTAGTGCTCTTAGAGCTAATTCAAATGTAATAACTCTAGACCCAGGATATAAAAATACTGGTTCATGTCAAAGTAGTATTACATTTTTGGATGGAGAAAAAGGAATTTTGAGATACAGAGGATATTCTATTGAAGAGTTAGCTGAAAAAGCTGACTTTTTAGAAGTAGCTTTTTTGTTAATTTATGGAGAACTTCCAAATAAAAAACAATTAGACAAATTATTGAGTGATATAAATGAAAATTCTTTAATTGACGAGGATATTAAAAAAATTCTAGAAAATTTTCCAAAGTCAGCTCATCCTATGGGGATTCTTTCTTCACTTACTAGTGCATTAATTGCTTTTGATCCTTTAGCGGTTGATGTTAATTCAGAAGATGACATGTATGACGCCTTTGTAAACATATTAGCAAAAATTCCAATTTTAGTTGCATGGGTATATAGAAGAAGAAGAGGTTTGCCGTTAGATTATGGTGATTATTCTTTAGGTTATGTTGAGAATATTACCAAGATGATGTTTCAATTACCTAATAGTGAGTATGTTCAAAATGATACTTTAGTTAATGCGATTAATAAACTACTGATATTGCATGGTGATCATGAGCAAAACTGTTCTACATCAACTGTTAGAATAGTTGGATCCTCTCATGCTGGTTTGTTTGCCTCGATTTCTGCTGGTATTTCTGCTTTATGGGGAAGATTGCATGGTGGTGCAAATCAAGCGGTGTTGGAAATGCTTGAAGCTATCGAAAATGATGGCGGAGACACCAAAAAGTATATGGCAAAAGCTAAAGATAAGTCTGATCCGTTTAGACTAATGGGTTTTGGACACAGAGTTTATAAGAATTTTGATCCAAGAGCTAAAATTATTAAAGTTGCAGCCGACAAAGTTTTGGATGAACTTGGTATAGATGATCCGATTTTAGAAATAGCAAAAGGTTTAGAGAAAGAAGCCTTAGAAGATCAGTATTTTGTTGATAGAAAACTTTATCCTAATGTAGACTTTTATTCTGGAATTATATATAAAGCATTGAAAATTCCAAATGAAATGTTCACAGTTATGTTTGCACTTGGAAGACTTCCAGGTTGGATTGCACATTGGCGAGAAATGAGAAAAAATAAAGAACCAATCGGAAGACCTAGACAAATATACACAGGTGAAAATCTTAGAAATTTCACAAATATAGAATCACGCTAATTTTAATTACCTATAAGTATGGTGAATTTCTCTGTTATCGATGAAACTTCAACACTTATTTCTGTAATTATTGGTATAGCTAAAAATTTAGGAGGCACACCTAAACTGGAAGATTTGTATGATCCAAAATCAATTTATAATTTAAAATCAGGAAACTATCCGCTGGAGTCCGATATGATTATTGAATTAGAAAATTTTTCTAATGTTTTAAAAAAATATGGAGTAATTGTACATCGTCCTGATAACATTCATAATTGCAATCAAATTTTCACAAGAGATGTCGGTTTTGTAATTGACAGTTACTTTTTTAAATCAAATATTCTACCCAAAAGAGATAAAGAATTTGATGGAATCAAGTCAATTATTGATTCTTTTAGAGGAGAAATAATTAGTATTCCCGAGAAAGTTCATGTTGAGGGAGGAGATGTCTTATCATCAAAAAAAAATGTTTTTATTGGTTATTACGATAAAGATAATTATCCTGATTTATTTACAGCCAGAACGAATAAAGAGGCGATTATTTACTTTGAAAATTTTTTCCCAGAAAAAGATGTAAAAGGTTTTCATTTAAAAAAATCTAATACGGATCCCTTAAGCAACGTTCTTCATCTAGATTGTTGTTTGCAATTGGTTGGTAAGGATAAAGCAATTATTTATCCAGATGCTTTTAGTTTTAAAGAAGATTATCAGTGGCTTCAATCTTTTTTTGGAAAGGAAAATATTTATGAGATTAATAATAAAGAAATGTATCAAATGAATAGTAACGTTCTTTCGATTAATCATAATGTGATAGTATCAGACCCCAGTTTCGTTAGACTAAATAATTGGCTAGAGTCAAAAGGATTTATTGTTGAAAAAGTTTCTTTTAGCGAGATATCTAAGCAAGAAGGTTTGTTCAGGTGTTCTTCTTTACCTTTAATTAGAAATTAAATTATGAGTAAAAATATACATTCAGTATTGATGGTTAGACCCTCCTCTTTTAGAGTAAATAATGAAACTTTAAAAAATAATTTTTTTCAATCTGAAATTAATGATATAAACAGTGATTCTATACTAAATCAAGCTCTATTAGAGTTTGATACTTTAGTTGAAAAAATAAAAGTATCAGGCATAAAAGTATTGGTATTTCAAGACGATTTGAAACATGACACTCCAGACTCCATTTTCCCTAACAACTGGATTAGTTTTCATCAAAATAAAACTATTGCATTATATCCTATGTTTGCAAACAATCGCAGGCTTGAGAGAAGCGAAGATGTGATTGTTTTTTTAGAAAAAAATAATATTGAAATTAATCAAGTTGTTGATTATAGCGAGGCTGAACATAATGATTTATTTTTAGAGGGTACTGGAAGTATGGTGTTAGATAGAATTAGTAATAAAGCCTATTGTTCGCTTTCTGAAAGAACAAATGAGAGTTTAATTGATGAGTTTTGTAATGATTTTAAATTTATGCCTATTATTTTTAATTCATTTCACACAGTTGATTCAAAAAGACAGATAATTTATCATACAAATGTAATGATGTGTTTAGCAGAAAAATATGTTATAATATGTCTCGATTCGATTGATAATGTTGAGGAAAGAGAGAAGGTGGTTCAGAGTTTAGAAGATGATAACAAGGAACTTATTGTTATTTCAGAGAATCAATTATCCTCATTTGCGGGCAATATGATTGAATTGAAAGCTGATAATGACAGTATTATTATAATGAGTCAAACTGCTTATGATTCGCTTGATCTTATTCAAATTAAAAAAATAAGTAGGCATTCGAAGATTATTTCATCAAGTGTAGATACTATCGAAAAGTGTGGTGGAGGTAGCGTTAGGTGTATGATAGCTGAGGTTTTTAACTAGACACTCTATACTTAGATATTTTTTTAAAAAAATTATGATCACTCAAGTTTCTAGCTTTAAGTTTCATAAAATATTCATCTTTATATAATGAGTATTGATTAGACTCTCCCTTAAAAACTTTTAATTTATAATATGGAATTATTAGAGCATAAGTCTCAAGCAGTGATTTAAATCTAATTATTATCCCTTTGGGTCTAATTTCTATATTACACTTATTAAGGTTCTTATCTAAATTTAATAAATTTTCAATCTTTTCATTGCTGTACTGAATTAATAGGTTTGAAGACCCTATTCCTTTCATTTTAATTCTTTCTAAAATCGTGAATTGTTTGCCAACTAGCATTTCAATTTCATTTGATATTTGGTAATCGTTATATGAAATATTTCTCAGCATTTTTATATTTATTAAGTCTCTATAAAGGTATTTCAAAAAAATATATTTATTCATTTTATAAGTATATTTGCATCAAATAAATTTAATGAATATCAATACTATATTAAAAGCAGAGTTATCGCGATTTCTTAGTTCTAAGTATAATATTGATTTTCATAATATTGAAATTCAACTTACTAGAAAAGATTTTGAGGGAGATGTTACTGTCTTGATTTTTCCTTTAGTCAAGTTAATTAAAAAATCCCCAGCTGAAATTGGAAATGAAATAGGTATTTTTCTTGTAAACGGCTCCAAATATGTTGAAAGTTATAATTTGATTCAAGGGTTTGTAAACTTAGTTATTGATAGTAAATTTTATATTGAGTTCTTAAATGAAATAATTAAAATTGATGATTTTGGTATTCAAAACCCAACTATTGTCGATCCATTTTATTTAGTAGAGTACTCATCTCCTAATACTAATAAACCACTTCATCTAGGGCATGTAAGAAATATTCTATTAGGTTACTCTATTTCTAAAATATTAGAAGCCTCTGGAAAGAACGTTAATAAAACACAAATAATAAATGACCGGGGAATTCATATATGTAAGTCCATCATAGCATGGGTAAAATATGGAAAAAACACATCTCCCAAAGATACTGGTGATAAAGGTGATTTGTTTGTTGGTAAATATTATGTTCTTTTTGATAAAATATATAAAGAAGAAATTTCAGAATTAATTAAAAATGGTCAATCTAAAATTGAGGCGGAAAAAAATGCTCCAATTTTTTTAGAAGCTCAAAATTTATTAATTAAATGGGAAGCTGGTGACAAGAAAGTGATAGAACTATGGCGGAAAATGAATTCTTGGGTTTATGCAGGTTTTGACAAGACTTATAGTGATTTAGGCGTCAACTTTGATTCTTATTACTATGAAAGTAAGACCTACTTACTTGGAAAAGAAATAATACAAAAAGGTTTAGATGATGATATTTTTTTTAAAAAAGATGACGGTTCAGTTTGGATTGACTTAAGTGAAGAAGGCTTAGATGAAAAAATTCTTCTTAGGTCAGATGGGACATCTGTTTATATGACTCAGGATTTAGGAACTGCTTATTTAAGGTATAAAGATTATCCGAAAATGAATGGAGTTATTTATACGGTTGGGAATGAGCAAGATTATCATTTTAAAGTATTATTTAAAATTTTAAATAAATTAGGTTTTGATTGGTCAAACCAATTACATCATTTAAGTTATGGAATGGTTGATCTTCCTTCTGGTAAAATGAAAAGTAGAGAGGGTACAGTAGTAGATGCAGACGAATTAATTTCTGAGATGAAAAAAAATGCAAGCTTGCTGTTAAATGAGTTAGGTAAAGTTGATGAGTTTTCTGATGAAGAAAAAAATAATTTAAACAGGATTATAGGTTTAGGAGCCCTTAAATATTTTATATTAAAAGTTGATCCTAAAAAAAGAATACTATTTGACCCTAAAGAATCGATTGATTTTAATGGAAATACAGGGCCGTTTATTCAGTATACGTATGCTAGAATACAGTCACTTATTAATAAAGAAGATTTTTCTAAATCACTTACTGATATTAATTTAAAGATTAATAATAAAGAAAAAAATATTTTAAAGCTGTTAACTCAATATCCCTTAGCTATAAAAAATTCTGCAGATAATTTAAGTCCAGCATTAATAGCTAATTATACTTATGAGCTTGTTAAATCTTTTAACTCATATTATCAATCAACTTCAATTTTAAAAGTAGACGACAATCATATAAAAAGTTTTAGATTGAGCCTTTCATATAAAGTCGGATTAGTCATAAAGTCTTCAATGCTTCTTCTTGGCATTGATGTTCCCAATAAAATGTAATTTGATTTCTTTATTTTTTAAAAAATAAATTCGTTTACTTTTTGGTTCTAATATTTACAATATCATTAGATTTGCAAGTAAATTATATCAATGTTTAACAATCTTACAGATAAACTTAATTCTGCTTTAAAAGTCCTCAAAGGGCAAGGTAAGATTACAGAAATTAATGTTGCAGAAACTTTGAAAGAAGTAAGAAGAGCATTGCTTGAAGCTGATGTTAATTTCAAAACTGCTAAAGAGTTTACATCTAATGTTAAGGAGAAAGCAATTGGTCAAAATGTTTTAACTACCCTTAACCCAGGGCAATTGATGGTTAAGATTGTTAAAGATGAATTAACAAATTTGATGGGAGGGAATTCAGTTGGTCTTAATTTATCGAATTCTTTAACAATTATATTAATGTCTGGTTTACAAGGTTCAGGTAAAACAACGTTCAGTGGAAAGCTTGCAAAATATTTAATAAGTAAAAAATCTAAAAATCCACTATTAGTTGCATGTGACGTTTATAGGCCTGCTGCCATAGATCAATTAAATATTTTAGGTGAGCAGTTAGGAGTAGAGGTTTATAGTGATGAAAATGAAAAAAACCCAGTTAAAATAGCGATTGACTCTATTGCTTATGCTAATAAAAATGGAAAAAATACAGTAATCATTGATACTGCGGGTAGGTTAGCTATTGATGAAAAAATGATGAATGAAATAAAAGAGATTCATCAGGCAGTTAACCCGAATGAAACACTGTTTGTTGTTGATTCAATGACGGGGCAAGATGCTGTGAATACAGCAAAAGCATTTAATGATATATTAAATTTTGATGGAGTAATACTCACTAAACTTGATGGAGATACAAGAGGAGGCGCTGCGTTATCAATTAAATCTGTAGTAAATAAACCTATAAAGTTTGTTGGAACAGGCGAGAAAATGGATGCTATAGATGTCTTTCATCCTGAAAGAATGGCTGACAGAATTTTAGGAATGGGTGATATCGTCTCACTTGTTGAAAAAGCTCAAGATTTTTACGACGAAAAACAAGCTCGTATTCTAAATAAGAAAATTGCTAAAAGTCAATTTGGTTTTGATGATTTTTTAGATCAAATTAAAAAAATCAAGCAAATGGGAAATATAAAGGACATGGTAGGAATGATTCCTGGGGCTAGTAAAGCTATGGGTGATACAGAAATTGATAATGATTCTTTTAAACATATAGAAGCTTTAATTTATTCTATGACGCCAAAAGAAAGATCAAATCCAAAAATCATTGATGTTAGCAGAAAAAAACGGATTTCAAAAGGAAGTGGATTAAATATTCAGGAATTGAATAAATTAATAAAGCAATTCGAACAGATGTCTAAAATGATGAAGATGATGCAAGGTGGTGGTTCCAATAAATTAATGCAGATGATGCAAGGAATGAAATAACATACAATTATGAAAATAATAGATGGCAAAAGTGTTTCAAATTTAATTAAAGATGAAATTAAAAAGGAAGTTGATAATATCATTTCTAAAGGACATAGACCTCCACATTTAGCTGCTGTTTTGGTTGGAGAAGACGGAGCTAGTCTAACTTATGTTGGTAGTAAAGTTAGATCTTGTCAGCGAGTTGGTTTTAACTCAACTTTAATTAAGTTATCAGATGATATTTTAGAATCAAAATTACTTGATAAAATACAAGAACTTAATAAAAATGATGATATAGATGGTTTTATTGTTCAACTACCATTACCAAAACATATTAATGAAGAAAAGGTATTATTAGCTATTGACCCTAATAAAGATGTTGATGGTTTTCATCCCACAAATTTTGGTAAAATGGCACTTAATATGAAAACATTTATACCTGCTACACCTTATGGGATAATGGAGTTATTAAAGAGATACGATATTGATACAGTTGGCAAGCATACTGTGGTAATTGGAAGAAGTCATATAGTGGGAAGACCAATTAGTATTTTAATGAATAGTAAAGGAAACCCTGGAGATTCAACAGTAACTGTTGTCCATAGTAGAACTAGAAATATAGAAGAATTCACTAAAAATGCAGATATAATAATCACAGCTTTAGGTATACCAGATTTTCTGAATTCCAATATGATTAACGAAGGTGTTGTGATTATTGATGTAGGTATAACTAGAGTAAAAGATGATAATCATCCAAAAGGATATGTTATTAAAGGAGATGTTGATTTCGAATCTGTAAAATCGAAAGCAAGTTATATTACACCTGTACCAGGTGGGGTAGGGCCTATGACAATAGCTATGTTGTTAAAAAACACCTTACAATCAAGAGAATTCAAGAGTT
>CAJWFY010000061.1 GCA_913031655.1 uncultured Flavobacteriaceae bacterium | reverse complement strand
AGTTTTCCAAGCTTTTGCTTCTGTATCCATTTCTTTTCCAAAATCTATTTTACCTTTTTTACTCCAAGTTTCTTCAGTAATTCCCATCGCTTCAAGGCTTGGTTTTAAGAAATTTGCCGCTACCCCAGAAACTGAAGCAGTATAGATGATGTCACTTGCTTTGGAATTGATAATCATATCCTTATATTCTTCTTCAGCCATGCTTTCTTTTGTGTTTATAAATCTAGTTCCCATGTATGCAAGATCAGCGCCCATTTGTATTGCAGAAGCAATATCTCTTCCGCTAGAAATACATCCTGATAGTAAAATAGTTTTTTTGAAAAAAGATCGAACTTCAGAAATGAAAGGCATGGGATTAATAGTTCCTCCATGTCCTCCAGCTCCTGCAGCAACTAATATTAATCCATCAACTCCAGCTTCGGATGCTTTTTCTGCATGTCTTTTTTTAATCACATCATGAAATACTAATCCTCCATATGAATGCACAGCATCAACTAATTGACTAACAGCTCCAAGAGATGTTATTATAATTGGAACTTTGTGCTTAACGCATAGAGCTAAGTCAGCTTGAACCCTTGGATTAGTTTGGTGAACTATTAGGTTTACACCATAAGGAGCTGCTTTTTTACCTGTTTCTTCTTCGAAATCTCTTAACTCTTTTTTTATTGTAATTAACCACTCTTCAAAACCTTCGCTTGTTCGTTGATTTAGTGCAGGAAAAGTACCCACAATTCCATTTTTACAACATTCTATAACAAGTTGTGGTCCTGAGATAAGAAACATTGGTGCAGCGACTGCTGGAAGATTTAATTGGTTTATGAATTCTGGTTTTGACATTTTTATTAAAGTTTTTTTGTAAAATTTATGTTTTTTTTGAATAAAAAAAAGAGCAAAATTAATTGCTCTTTTTTTATAAATATATGTTATTATTTTTTAAAAATCATGTTTTAATGAGAACATAACTTGTCTTCCTATTTGTGGCATATTTGGGAACATACTATATTGTTCATCCATTAGGTTTGCAATGTTCATACTAAGTTTTGTTTTTACATTAATGTCGTAACCTAAGTTAGTATCAACAACGTTTCTAGGCTTAACATGTCCTGAAAAAAGAGATCCAGCAAGCACATCATAACCACCATCATACTTGTACCCAACTCCTATATTCCACTTCCTTCCATTATCGTATGAAAATCCTGCCTTAAATCTGCGTGCTGCATGATTTAATGCCCAAGAACCTGTCTCTAATAAGCTTCCTAAATCATCTTGTTTAAATACAGTTTGACTAACAGTAGAATAGTTTCCGTAAAGTGTTAAATTATCACTTGCTCTCCATTTTAAACTACTTTCAAATCCCCAGTAATTAACTTTACCATAATTTACATACCCCATCATTACATTTGGTTCTCCATTGTCAGGTGCTTGATCAGTTTGTATTGTTGCAACTGCTCCTCTTGCAGCTAAACCATTACCAACAGCTGTATAACTGTTAGATAATAAAGTAGCGTAGTATGGTCCGTATGCTGGTCCATATACAGGCGTAAATGCACTAGTGAAATAAGAATTTACAGCTGCACCCAAGTCAGGCCCTAAATTTGGAAGTGCAACAAGTGGGCTTAATTGTTCAAGAGAAACAAAATTTTCTTTAATAGAATTATACACATTAAAGCTAAATGTTGTTTTGCTTGAAAGCATTCCTTTGTAACCAAACTCGTAAGTTGTTTCTTTACCAAGTGTTGATTTATTTCCTTCTACCAAAGCACCAAAGGGTTTTCCAGTTAAAGTTAATAAAACACCTTTAGAGAATTGGTTAAGCCCCGCTATTCCAGCAAGTGTATTTTGAGATGTAATAAAAGGGATAAATGCTTGTAAAGGTGTCCCCGCTAAAAGAGGGGCTATAGTAGCAGTGGCTACAGCATAAGCAGTAGATATGTTCATACCAATTCCTGCGTTTGATGGTATCCCTGGTACTAAGAATGATGTAGAAATATTATTAAAAGTTTGAGTATTTTTATTTCCATAAACCCATACATTACCATAACCTCCTGGTAATTTTTGAACAGCTAAATCAACAAATAAATTTAGAGCAGTTGGACCTATGAAAGCTTTGTTGAATGTAAGTCTCATACTGTGTCTATTGCTAGGTTTGTATACAAGTGCTGCTCTTGGTGCAAATGAAGATTCTCCAATTTGAGGATACTTATCGTATCTACCTGCAAGCTGTAGATTTAACTTATCAGAAAGTTTTGTTTTTGTAGAAAAATAAGCTCCATAAACATTATAATTATCATCGTCTTCATATCTTCCAAAAGTACCAGTATCAGTGTTAAACTTTGCACTTTTATTTTCAAGTCCAATTGACATGTTTGTATTGATTTGATCGAAAGCTAGCTCATATTGAAGTTGAAACTGACTTTGTTTGCTTTCAACACCAGATGTTACGCCGGTTCTGTAATTATATCCACGGTATTTATCCTCAGATGGGTTAGAGGTATCTGTATAATTGTATTGTGCAAATAAATTACCAGATTGAATTCTTGTTTGAATAAATCCTACAGTTTGAGATGCTCTAGTTTCGCCTGTAGCTTCTATTAAAATATTAGCAGCAACCTCATTTATACCTGCTACTGTAGTTACAGAGAAATCATTAGAAGGTCTATAGTAGATAGTTGCATCAGCTCCTCTTTGCGAGTTTCTGTCATTTAATTTACCACCAATATTATTTACAACTCTTCCAGATGCTGCATCTGTTATTTCATTTGCAAATTGAGCAACTGTGGCTTCTGGATAATCAAAATCTTCATTTTCTCCATATTTAAGATTGAATTTATATCCAAATGTATTATCATCATTGCTTACTGCATGTCTGAAATCCATTTTAAACATGTTCACATTAAAACTTCCACCTTTATTGAAACCTCCTGTTTGTAAATTAATTGATGTACCTGGATATTTAAAAGGATCTTTAGATAAATAATGTACAACACCAGCACCAACGCCAGGACCATATAATGCAGATGCAGGACCCAATACAACCTCTACTCTTTCTAAATCAAGATTACTTAGGTTACTAACGTCAGCATCAAAGAAATTAATTCCAGTTACATTTAATGCTCTGTAGTCCAACATAACAAGAGTTGAAGTAGTGAACATATCAACATTGTCTCTTAATGCAACTGATGTTCTGTTGGCGCCATGTTTATCAATTTGAACTCCTACCATATCTTCAAGAAGGACAAGGGAATTAAAAGCAGATTTATTTTCTATTTGTTTTGCACTCAATATTTGAATAGCAGAAGCAGCATTAATTGCTTTTTCAGCTTTTCTGGAACCTGAGATAACAACTTCATCAAGCGCTTCTCCAGTCTTTAAAGACAATGAGATGTTTTGGTTTTTAGAATTAACTTTAAGAGTTTGTCCTTCAAAGCCTAATGAGCTTATTTCTAAGGTCCAAGGCAAGTCTTTATCAGATGATATTGTAAAGACCCCGTTGTCATTAGTCACTACGCCAGTGCTAGTTCCTTGAATGATTACATTAACTCCATATAGAGCATCTATGCCATCTGTAATTTTACCTGTTACAGTGTTAGTTTGTGCGTTAACCATAAAAAATGTAGCTAATAATAACGTCAAACTGGATAAATAAAATTTAATTTTCATAATTTTTGATTTGATTTACTTTAATAGTTGTATTTGGTTTTTTTTGAAATGTTTAATAATATCAGTGCTAAAATACTAATATAATTAAAACTTTATACTTTTTTTATGAATTCATCATTATATGTGGCAAAATGATACTATTTATTTGATTCTTAAAGTTTTTATTAAAATCATGTCCCATACCCTTAATTATGACTAGTTGGGACCCATGAATTAAGGATGCCATTTTTTCAGAGTGACTAGGTTTAATTAATAAATCATCTGAACCATGAATAATTAAGGTAGGAGTTTGGATTTTCTTTAACTTCCTATATCTTGATCCAGATTTTTTGATTGCTTTTCTGTGCTGATCAAAAGCATTCTTGTTAAATCCATTTCTGTGTTTTATTTCATAAAGAGTTTTTAAAATCTGTTTTTCTTGATTAAAAATATGATTATCAGTCCCATGAAATAAATGGTCTAATTTAAAATGAAAATTTAAAACTTTATCAATATCTCTTTTACTATTTCTATAATTAAATATCATTTTTTTTAACTGACCAAATCTTTTTGAATCAGCTTTTTCAGCTTCTGGATCAAATAAATGAGCTGTTGACATAAGTGAGGTGAATGAAAGCAGCTTTTCCGGATAATTAATCGCAATTATTTGTCCAATCATTCCACCCATAGAGTAGCCAATAATATGAAATTTTTTAATATTTAAATGGTTAGCAACTGCTAGTGTGTCATTAGCCATTTCTGTAAGACTGTATGAATTATATTTAGACCAATTACTTATCCAATCAGACTGCCCCAACCCTCTATTGTCGAATCTTATAACCCTGAATTTATTTTTTAGTATTGTTCTTATCATTTGATCTGGCCACTGGATCATTGTTTCTGACGCACCATTAATCAATAATACTGTTGCTACAGGATTGTTAGTTTGACATAATTCCTCATAAAATAATTTAATATCAATATTTTTTGCGTAACCAGTTTTTCCTGTGATTAGTTCAGGAATATCTTTTGATTTAGCTATAGAAATGAGTTTGTTTACATACGAATCAAGAACTTTATCTTCTGATTTAGCTTTAAGAAAAAAGCCTAAAAGAAAAGCAATAAAAATTAATAAAATAAATACCATTAAATTTACTCCCAAATAACAGATTCATTATTTTTTTCCCATTCAACATAGTTCTGAGAAAACTTTTCATCAATTTTGGCTCGCTTAATTTTAAGAGTAGGAGTGGTCATTCCGTTTTCAGGCAACCAATCTTCTTTTACTAATATAATTTTAGAGATTTTTTTATAACCATCTAGATCGGAGTTAACTTTCTCTAAAATATCAACTAATTTTTTGGTTATACGTTCTTTATTTTTAATAGCTAATTCTGTAGGAACTGCTAAAAGAATGGGTTGAACACAGTTGAGACCAACGATACATGTTTGAGAGAATTCAGAAACATTTCCAAAATATGATTCTAAAACTCCTGGCTCTATATACTCCCCCTTAGCAGTTTTGAACATGTCTTTAATCCTACCAGTTATATAAAGGAAGCCATCATTATCAATACGTCCTTTATCTCCTGTATGCAGCCAACCACCTTTTAAGGTTTCTTGAGTTATCTCCTCATTTTTATAGTAACAACTTAATATGAAAGGGCCTTTCATTAAAATTTCTCCCTGATCACTGATTTTTAATTCTACACCCGGAACGGCTTGTCCTACTGACCCCCTCCCTAAAGGTTGGTGCGGGTTTAAATTTGTACATGTAGCGCAGTTTTCTGTCATACCGTAACCATTTGTAATATAAATGCCAATACTTCTATACCAGTCTAATAGCTCTAATGGCATTGCTGCAGCTCCGGTTACTAAAGCTTTAGCCCTAGACATTCCTAAAGCACCTTTTAATTTCTTTTTAACTAGCCAGGAAACTACCGGAATTTTTAGAAGTTTTGAAAGCTTCTTTTGTGGCATTTTCATTAATATTTTTTCTTGAAACTTTGTGTAAATTCTTGGAACTCCTTGGAAAGCCGTTGGTTTTATATCGTTTAAATTTTGTCCAAAAGTTTCTAAAGATTCAACAAATGAAAGCGTTCCTCCATACCTAAAAGCAGTATGTTCTATAACAATTCTTTCAAAAATATGATTCAATGGCATGTATGAAATAAAGTCATTATCCCCTTTCATGTCAACTCTTAGGGGATTTCCGTTTTCTGTAATTCTTTTAGTATTATAAAGTGTCTCATATGAAAGAACAACTCCTTTTGGGTCACCTGTTGTTCCTGAGGTAAAGATTATAGTCCAAATATCTTTTAATTTTGGAATAAAATTTTCTGTTTGTGGATCAAATTTATTTAAAAAATCATGCCATTGATGTCCTGTGCTAATTTTAGAATGGTCTTTATAATGGGGAAATGCTATTGTAGGCATATCGCTACTAACGCCTTTTTTCATTTCTTCCCAGTTTTCTAACTTTCCTACAAAAAGAGCTTTAACATCACCAAATTCTAATAAATTACCTACTTCTTTGGAATTTAAGGTTGGAAAAAATGGAACAGAAATGTATCCTGCCATTGAAATGGCTAAATCCGCTATAATCCATTCTCTACAATTCTTAGAAATTAATCCAATATGACTGTCTTTTTCTAAACCTAAACTTTTAAGACCAGTTGCTAATTTTCTAGCCATAAGACCAGCTTCGGTCCATGTGTAAGTTTCCCAAAGGGATCCAAATGGTTGTTTAAGAAATGGCTTATCTGCTAATTCTTTTTCCCATTTATAGAAAGGAAAATCAAATAATTCATCATTCATATTGTTTTGTTTTGTTAGTTTTTAATTCAGAAATATCAATTCCTTTTCAACGCCATAGAGTACAAGATATAAATCTTTTCGTTATACTTTATTGTTTTGTTGATACTATGTTGTAATCGGAAAATTTAACTTTTTTTGTTTTTAATCTATAAGAAAGTGTTGATCCTGGCCAAATAGTCACATTTTTTTTATTTTTTTTGTATTTTTAAATTTAATATTACTTAATTATATTTTTATTTAATGAAAGTTCGAAAGCCCATTGTGGATGTTTTAAGTTCAAATTTTATCGAAAATGAAATTTCAATGATGAAATTATTGAAAGAGCTTAACTCGTATTACAAATTATCAAAAACTGAAGGAAGCAAAGAGAAAATTAAAAGAACCAGAATTAGAAAAAAACTCCTTGCTAGAGAAAAAATTGATTTGTTGCTTGACAAAAAGAAACCTTATATAGAGTTAATGCCTCTTGCTGGATTAAAGCATGAAAGTGGATTTGGTGCTGGGGGAACTACAGTGGTAGTATTAGGATATGTGTCTGATGTACTTTGCTTAATAAATGCCAATGTTTCTACAAGAAAAGCAGGTGCAATTGATTATGCCACAAGTTTAAAAAACCTAAGGTTATCGCAAATTGCTAGTGAAAATAAATTATTAACCATAAACCTTGTTGAAAGCGGTGGAGCTAATTTACCAGATCAAGATAGAGTTTTTAATAATTATGGCAAGTTTTTCTTGGAGATGTCTAGAAGATCTAAAGAAGGAATACCAACAATATCTGTAGTTTTTGGTAATGCAACAGCAGGTGGAGCTTATGTTCCAGGAATGTCTGACTATTCAATTTTTCAAAAGAATACCGCTAAAGTATTTTTAGCTGGACCACCATTAGTAAAAATGGCAACTAACGAAATTGCTGATGATGAGGAATTAGGAGGAGCTCAAATGCATAGTAGTATTTCAGGTGTTTCAGACTTTTTAGCTAAAGACGAAAAGGACGCTTTAGAAATAACAAAAAATTTAATTAAAAAAATTAAGCAGCCAACAGAAATTAAGTATGAAAATGACGCAACTGAACCGAAATTTGATAAAAAAGAGATTTTAGGAATTATTCCTTCACATTTAAAAAAACCTTTCGACATAAGAGATCTTGTTAAAAGATTTGTTGACAGTTCTGAATTTATTGAGTTTAAAGAAAATTATGGCAGAACAATGTTTTGCTGTTGGACAAAAATCAACGGTTATCCTGTTGGAATTATCGCTAATAATGGAGTCATTTTTATCGAGTCAGCTAGAAAAGCAACACATTTTATACAATTGGCTAATAAATCAAATACTCCTTTACTATTTATTCACAATACAACAGGATTTATGGTAGGAAAAAAGCATGAACAAGGTGGTATGATTAACGTAGGATCTCAACTAATTCATGCAGTTTCTGGAAGCACAGTCCCACATATTAGTCTTCAGGTGGGTAATTCTTATGGTGCTGGAAATTATGCAATGTGTGGCAGATCTTTTGAGCCTCGATTTTTATTTTCATATCCCAATGCAAAATCTGGTGTTATGGGAGCAGATCAGTTGTCTGGTGTAATGGAAATTGTGAAAAGAAATTCGGCATCTTCATTAAATAAAGTTATTGATGAAGAGAAACTTAAAATAGAAAAGAAAAAGCTGGCTGAACAGGCTGATGAAAAGGCTAGTGTTTGGCATACTACATCAGAAGTATGGGATGATGGAGTTATTGATCCAACAGATACAAGGAAATATTTATCCCTTGCTTTAGCAACTGTTTACAGTAATGAAATAAAAGGATCTAGTTCCTTTGGAATATTTAGAATGTAATATTTACTATGAATTATTTTAATCAAAAAGATATTCAAAATATAAAATCATATAAATTTGATTTTATTGAATTAGACGAAACAGATTTTGTCTTTACAG
>CAJWFY010000060.1 GCA_913031655.1 uncultured Flavobacteriaceae bacterium | reverse complement strand
TTCCGTCAATGTAAGCGTCTTTAAATTCTTTAGTTGATGACCCTAAATCTATGTCATCGTCCGTTGTTGGTTCTAGCACTCCATCACTTATAATAAATTGTTCTGTTCCAGCAATATCAACCCTAATTATATCTTCATCAGCACTTTCTTCTACCTGAATCTTAGTATTCGCATCAGCATCTACTATTGCATCTGAGCTAATTGTAGTGAAAGACAATACCCCACTTCCATTTGTTTTTAAGAGCTGTTCACTTGAACCATCTGCGGCTGGAAGGGTAAATACAGTGGAGGTGTCTGCTAAGTCTTCTGGTGCTATTAAAGTAATCTTGTCCGTTCCATTATCTGAATTTTCAAATAATTGTATAGCTCCACTTGCAGTACTACCATTTGAAACACTTAAAGTTGAAAACGCTCCCGTAGCTGCAGCTGTAGCTCCAATATTAGTTCCATCAATAGCTCCTCCATCTATATCTACAGTTTCTTTATTTTGAACCGCCATAGTTCCTGCTCCAAGTGCCGTTAAAGAAGCAGCTGGATCTGCTAAAATAAAATTTGTTCCATCTCCAATAATGAAATTATTAGTTGTGGCAGCTAACGCGCCTATATCTGTTAACGGCGCCTTTAAAGGTTGACCACCAAGAGCAGTTAAAACCGCTGAAGAATCTTTAAGAACAAAATTCGTCCCGTCGGCCATAATAAAATTTCTGTTTGTTACAGCTAAAGCGCCAATGTCTGTTAAGGGCGCCTTTAAGGGCTGACCAGCTAAGGCAGCTAAAGCATCCAAAGGAGCCTTAAGAACGAAATTCGTCCCGTCACCCATAATAACATTCTTATCTGTGGTTGCTAAATTTGAAATTTCATTTAAACGATCATTTATAGCTTGAGCACCTAATAACTGTAATGCTGCTATAGAATCGGCTGCAGTAATTAAACCAATCATAGGCGCAGTAATAGAGCCCGTTCCTCCGTTAGCTATTGGGAGAATTTCTTTTACATCTTCTTTTAAGTCTACCTTCTCAATTGTTAAATCATTTTCATTTAGCTTAAGATAATCTTGCCCTTTTAATACCAGCTCCTGTTTAGAGCTCGCTGCATATAAAGCATATGGAACACTTAACAATTGTGAGGTGGTTTCTATTAAATAATTGCTTCCCCCCATTGGATCTACCTCAACTTTTAAGAAATATTCCGCACTAGACCAGTTTATCGCTGAAAAATCATCTGAGCTTGACCCTTCGCCTATATTCAAGGTTAATAAACCGTTAATGTTTGTTTTTGTAGTATGTGTTTCGCTGTAAACAGATATACCTTCGTTAGAGTTCTTTAGTATACTAATTCTAAGACCTAAGTCCTTTGATTTAATTAGATAGCCTGATGAGTTTTTTACAATAGATTGATAAGTGAATTTTTCAGGTGACTGAGAAAATGCATTAAAGTAAAAAAAAGAAAATATAAGGATAAAAATTTTTTTCATAATAAAACCAGATGATTATAAGAAGTTTTTTAATTATTTAATATAAGTTTAAATTTACTCGTGGAATCGCAATTATTAGATATTGAAAAAATATACATTCCAGATGATAAATGAGATAAGTTTAATTGAGTTTTCCCTTCGTTTAATAGCTTAACTAAAGACAGTTTACCTAATATATCATACATTTCAAGTCTTATCTCTTTTTCATCCCAATTAAACAAATCAATATTAACTAGTCCTTTTGATGGATTGGGGGATGCCACTATTCTAATTTGATTAGCATTTGCGCAATTCGGTAAGTAAACTTGCTGTACTCCATGGTTTAGAGCTATTGCTTCGCTTCCCCAAAGGTTACGACCAGGAATGACTTGTGAAACCACAAGTTGACCAACACTGTAACTGAACGACCCGTCAGATGATTTAGCTTCTCCACCTGCACCAACAATACTTTGTTGTGAAAATCCTACAACAAATATTAAACCTATAGATAAATTAATTAAAATATGCTTCATCGTTAAATGGAAAAGAAGAATGGTGTAAATTAATTTTAAGGCTCCCTTTCGAGTTTCGAATATACGAAAAAGTATATTCTACCTTAACCTTTAGATCGTTAGGATCGGTAAAAAAGTAATTCCCCATCGCAAGGGCATTCCCTTTATTTAAAATAACAGAAGAATTCTCAAAGCTTACTTTAACCCATGGTTGAAAAGCAAATCCAGTATCTTCCTTATAATTATCATCTCCACCAATAAAATAGGATTTAGCCGCTTCAAGATTTAATCTAAATTGAATTTTTGCAGCTTTTGTTGGCTTGAATAAAACTTTTCCTACATCAAAAGCATAAAGCTCGTTCAACATCTCTTCAGTTGCCTTTACACTAGCATTTCTGTCATTTTTAAGAGATCCTATTTTGATTAAATTTTCTCCCCATTTAGCTTGAGCTAATTCAATATCTTCAATTGAAATCATATTTTTTAAATATACTTTAAAGCAAATTTAATTATTTCTATTGATTTTTAATTATTATGGTAGTTTTACAGCCTAAAATCATGACATGAGCAAACATTATATTACTGTTTCAAAAAAAGCGAGATATTATCAGATAGGAGAAGCCTCTTCTAAAATAAAAAAAGTCTGGATAGTTTTACATGGATATGCGATGTTAAGTGAATTTTTTATTAAAAAATTTCAAGATTTAGATGATGGAGAGACTTTAATTATCGCCCCCGAAGCATTAAATCGATTTTATATAGATGGCTCTTATAACAGAGTCGGTGCTAGCTGGATGACAAAAGAAGAAAGAACAACAGACATTAAAGAAAACAACGATTATTTGAATTCTTTAGCTAAAGAGGTTTTTGATCAAATTGGACATGACAATTTTTCTTTAAATATTTTAGGATTTTCTCAGGGAGGGGCAACTGCCTGTCGTTGGGTTTTTTCATCAGCTATGAAAGTCAGTAATTTAATTCTATGGGCTGGGGATATTCCAGCGGACACGCTAACTGTTGAAAATAAAGAAAAATGGGCAAGCATTAATACTCATTTGATCATGGGTAACCAGGACTATTTAATACCCGAAGAAATGAAAGTCAAGTTTTTAGAAGAAGTTCAAAATTATGGTATTACTTTTTCTAGTACTAAATATGAGGGAGGTCATAAAATTTACCCTGAAGTTTTATTGAATTTTTCTAAATCATTATAGATGAATAACTCCAGTTTACAGAGTTTAGAGAAAGACCGAATGGCTCTTTTTAAAGGTTTATCTAGCTTAAGTCAAGCTCAGTTGAGTTCCTCTAAAGTTGGGTGGTCAATTAATGAAATTCTGTACCATGTTTGGCTGGCCGAAATATCTTCTGAAAAATATATTCGAACTAAAACAAAGTACCCTGAATCGCTTTTAAAAGTGAAGTCTTCTACTTATTTCAGAATGTTTGTAGTAAAAATCCTTATTCCTTTAGGAATAATTAAAGTTAAAGCTCCACAGACAACTCAGTTATTTCCAAAAAAAATTGATTTAAAAGAATTAAATACTAAGTGGGCTATTTCTAGAAAATCCTTTGATTCTCTAATTTCAGAATTAAAAGAAAAAAAATTAGAAGACAAAGCTGTTTTTAAACATCCTTTAGTTGGAAGGCTTAACATAAAACTAACTCTTGCCTTTTATAAGTTTCATTTTAAACATCACCAAAAACAAATCAACGCTTTAAAAAAACAAATTTAAACTGTTGTTTAAAGCCCTCCTTTTCTTTGTGGACTTCTTTGAGTTGGCCAAGTTCTTTGCTTTCCTGATCTTGAATCGATAGGCATAATCATTCTTTCTCTTGATGTTTTGCTGTCATCTTCACTAGCCATATAAGCTAAAACAGCTGTAAGAATAACATTACTTCTTACGTCATCAAAAATAATTTTATCATACGTATCTCTATTTGTATGCCAAGTGTAATTCCAATAAGACCAATTTAAAGAACTTAAATTAAATGCTGGAACACCCGCGGCAACAAAAGAAGCGTTATCAGAACCGCCACCACTTGGACTTCCAGGAAACGAAGTTTCAATATGTTTTGTTACATCATTAGGAACAGAATTTAACCATCTAGAAACGTATTCATATGAATGTAAAAAACCCGCTCCATTAATATTTACCACACGACCCGTGCCATTATCTTGATTAAATACTGCTTGAGTATTTTCAACAATTTTAGGGAAATCTTCTACAAAAGCTCTAGAACCATTCAAGCCTTGCTCTTCACTTCCCCAATGTCCAACTAAAATTGTTCTTTTAGGATTAGGATACATTGCCTTAAGTACTCTCATTGTTTCCATCATTACTAAAGTTCCTGTCCCATTATCAGTTGCTCCTGTTCCCCCATCCCATGAATCAAAATGTGCGGATAAAATTACATACTCCTCTGGCTTTTCAACTCCTCTTATTTCAGCAATCGTATTGAAAGTTGGCACAACCCCAAGTTCTTTAGATTTTGAGATTACTTTAATTTTAGGATTGTCCCCATATTCGACCATTCTATAAAGCATTGTATAGTCCTCAAGTTCCAAATCAATTGTTGGAATATTTTTAGTTCTTGCGCTAAAAATTTTATTAACTCCAAACCCTCTCGACCAATTAGAAGAAATAATTCCTACTGCCCCAGCATCTTCAATAGCCTTGTCAATAGATCCTCTTCCGTAGCCTGTTTTTCTAAGATTTGCTCTCCAAGCTCTTGTTTGGTCATCTCTATCTTTTTTCATTTTTTCAAAAGATTCAGGTGTAGCAAATTCTTCCCAGTTATAATCTGGTCTCCCTGTGGGTTGTTTCATGTCTTTCATAACAAACTTCCCTTTCACTCCTTGAAGCCAAAGGTCAAATTCTTCCTTGTTTGAAACTTCAGGCATTACATCTAACTCAGCCGTAACTCCTTTCTTTTTTGTTGAAGGACTCCACGCTAATTGCATTCCTGTTAAACTTCTGTTTCTAGGTGAAACCATATCAATTTGAGTAGATATTCTTTCCCAACCTCTCCATTCTCCCCACTTATGAAGCTTGGAGGGAATACCCCAAGATTCATATTTTTTTGTAGCCCAATCATGCGCAGTCTTCATCTGTGGAGTTCCTACAAGTCTTGGTCCAATTACGTCTAATAGTTCATGAGCTAAATGCTCTAATTGTGAGTTTTCTGTGGCTTCTTTAATTATGTTCTCAACTGTTTCTGTTTGACCAAAAGAGTTAATAGTAATAAATAAAAGGATAATGGAAAGATATTTTTTCATTTTAATAATTTTATGATAATATAAATATAACGGGTATTTTTAATATGACAAAAAAAGACAAGCTAGTTTAACATGATTATTGATAAAAATTTAACCCTTAAAGACAAAAATAAGAAAGTTATTCTCTATGATGTTTTTCACAATAACGACTTTACTAAAAAACCGCTAGTTATTTTTTCTCATGGTTATAAAGGGTTTAAAGATTGGGGTGCTTGGGATCTCGTTGGAGAAGAGTTTGCTAAAAATAATTTATTTTTCGTAAAGTTTAACTTTTCTCACAATGGAGGAACCTTAAAAAATCCCATTGACTTTCCTGATTTAAATGCTTTTGGAAACAATAATTATTCTTATGAGCTAGATGATTTGGAAAGAATTTTGACTTATTTCAAAAAATCTAATTCTAAAAACATTGATTTAAATACCATTATTTTAATTGGGCACAGTAGAGGTGGGGGGTCTGTGTTAATTAAAGCATCTGAAAATTCATTAGTTAAAAGTGTCATTACTTGGGCAGGTGTGAGTGATTTTAAAATTAGATTTAAAGAAAACACTCTAGGGTGGAAAGATTGGAAAGAAAAAGGGGTAATGTATGTTGAAAATCAGCGTACCAAACAATCTATGCCTCACTTTTTTCAGTTTTATGAAGATTTTAAAAAGAATGAAGACAGATTCAATATTAAATCTGCTGTAGAAAAATTAAAAATTCCATATTTAATTATTCATGGTCAAAAAGACGTGGGAGTTCTCCCAGATGAAGGAAAAAAATTGAAGTCGTGGAATTCAACAAATGAGCTTAAATTAATTGAAAGTGGGGATCATACTTTTTCTGCAAAACACCCATGGAAATTTGACTTTCTTCCCAAAGAATTGAAAGAAGTCGTGCTCACTACAATAAACTTTATTAAGTCTAATGTTGAGCTCTAAAGTAGCTTATACTTTTAGAGATTTCATATAATTAAAATTATTTTTAGCAGCTTCTAGTTGACTTGTTCCTGCGTAATGCTCCTGTTCAATTATATGATTTTTAAGTCCTTTTGTTTTCCCGTGAGCTAAAATAGCAGAAAAATTAATAGACCCATTTCCAAGAGTACAAGTTTCATACTTGCCATCACCAAGAGACAAGTAATCTTTAACATGACAATAATTAAATCTTCCTGGATACTTGTTAAACCATTTTATTGGATCCTCTCCAGCAGCTACTACCCAAAATATATCCATTTCATAATCAACTAAATTTTTATCTGTGTTATTCATTAATACATCTTGCAAATATTGTCCTTCTACTTTTTTAAAAGAATAATCATGATTATGATAGGCAAATTTCATTCCGTTTTTTTGCGAAATTTCCCCACATTTATTAAAAATTTCTGCAATTATTTTAAATTGATCTACCGTTCTATCTCCATCAGCCCATGGGCAAATTAAATGCTTTATTCCAATTTCAGATGCTTCGGCAGATTTCTTATTGAAACTTTCTAAGTTATTTGTATCTCCACAATGACTGGAAATCATTGTTAAGCCTAAGCCATCAAGAAAGTTTTTAAATTCAATATTTGTCATTCCCCAAAAAAGCCCCAGTGCTCCTTCGTATCCTTCAATATATTTGTATCCATAGGAAGCTAATTTTATTAAAGTTTCTTTTGGGTTCTTGGCCATTTCATCTCTTAATGAGTACAATTGAATTCCAAAAATATTTTTTTGTATTGCTTCTTTAGAGCTACAGGCACTTATGGAAAGTGGTGCTACTATTGATGCTGACACTATTGAACTGTTTATAATAAAATCTCTTCTTTTCATTTATTTAATATTAAACTGTCTGTTATTTGAAGTTGAAGGTAGGTAAAATACTTTTAAAAATAAACAGAACAACCCTGGTTTACTACAAACTAAAAAACGAATATTATTTAATGTGCTTTTCAATATTGTGGCAAGTTTATTTAAAAAATAGTGGGTGAAAGGCGAAGATTTAGAAATTGAAATAGTGTATTTATATATATTAAAAAAAGTCCTGTCTAAAAATAAACAGGACTTTTTTTTAAATTAATTATAAAAATTAGTTTGCTTTAAAAGGTAAATATGGGCTCTTTATCCAGTTGAACAAAGAACTTAAAACGCCATAAAAGAAACTATAAAAAGCTAATGCTACATAAAGCTGAGCTAAAGTAATTGCTACTTGAACATATTCCCAGCCAACGGCTAAAGCGCCATTAAGGTTATATCCTGTTGCTTCAGATCCTGTAATATCCCATGCAAAGAAGTCAGCAATAAATCCTCCCACAAATTCAAGGCCAAGCATAGACATAAATGCTGCCATTGCATCAACTGGTAAAGCATACGAATACGCAAAACCGTCTGTAATGCCAGGCGTGATAGACATTCCATCAGAGCCTAATATCCATCCAATAGTTGAGCAAAAAGCACCAAACAAAATTACTAGCGCAGTGATGTGACCAAGAACCTTAATATGTGCAACGATGACATCTTTAAAAAAGAAATCAACCATTCCACTTTTAGAAGCTGCTAATGAATCTCCTGCTGATCTAATTACTTGAGCAATTGGAAATGCAGCATAAAGTAGAACTATTGTACAAAGTCCTGCTGAAACTTTACCTAAAGCACCCTCTGATCCGTTAATAGCCTCAAGGCCACCTCCTCCTACTGACAAAAGCATTCCTACAAGAACAACTAATGCTCCTACTTTAAAAAAAGTTCCAGTCCATCCGCTTATAGAGCTCTCAGAACCTTCCATCATTGCATTGAAGTTGTTTTTTGGAAGTATTGAATTAACCATCTGAGGAAAATCCAAAATTCGATTAATAATTTTATCCATAATATATTTTTTGGTTAGTTATTGAATTTACAAAAATTTATATAGATCTTTATTATTTTAACATAAATTAACATATTTATTTGCGAAATTTGTACTTTTAAAGTCTAAAAATTATCAATTGTTTAGTCTAATAATTAATCCAAATTATACTTTAAAATAGTGCTAATAATTCTTAAGTTTGACATTCGTTATTTTGACGATCAAGAGGTCCTATAGCTCAGTTGGTTAGAGTAGTTGACTCATAATCAATTGGTCCCAGGTTCGAGTCCTGGTGGGACCACCCTTAAAACCCTTCTTAAATGAGGGGTTTTTTGTTTTTAGATGTTTAGT
>CAJWFY010000059.1 GCA_913031655.1 uncultured Flavobacteriaceae bacterium | reverse complement strand
GATTACTATTTCCCCTGGATTTAAATTTTTTTGCTTAACAAAAAAATCTTTAATATCTTTTATTTTCTTTTTATTTATTTCTAATACTAAATCATTCTCTTTTAGAAAATTTTCACTAGGACCTCTTTCATCAATCATTCTTATTATGGGTCTATCACTATTCTTTGGTCTTATAGTTTCATTTTCAAAAGAAATTCCAAAACAAGGAATTTTTGATTTATCTTTATTGATAGTATTAATTTCTTTTTGATTTATTATGGGAATTTTCACTTATTCAATGACTATATGTTCTATAGTCTCATATTGCTTTTTAAGGTCTTCTGCAGACTCTGGTCTTAAAGATATCTCATATTTTTTCTCAGAGCTTACATCTTTAAAAGTGCAGTGCATAACTCCACTAGTGTCATATTTATAAGTTATCTCTACCTGTCTTCCCTTTGGCTTTTTATCTGGAAAGACTAATTCACCTTCATGTATTAGATTAACAAACTCTCTATTTTCTTCTCTACCCTCTGATTGTGTTATTGAACAACTGATAGATTCTTGATCATCATATACAGTTACCACTGTGCTTGTTTCTTCTGCAGGTAGCTTTGTATCTCTTTCAACAACAACCATGTTATGTGTAACTTTTCTATTTAATACTGGATCATCTCTTTGAATTAGTGTGCCCATATAAAAATTGCAGACATCTTTTAACTGTACTTTACCAATAGCTTTTTTTTGAGCTGCATTTAAACTATCTTTTGATTTTAAACCTGCATAAATTGCAGCCCCTGCTGCAACAGCTTCATCCACATTAACTCCCTTTAAAGGGGGTTTTCCCATCACTTTTTCAATTGTTTTATTTATTATTGGTATTCTAGTAGACCCACCAACAAGTAAAGTGTGGTTGATTTCTTTTGTATCACAGCCACTTCCATCAATGCATTCTTCCATTAACATTTTTAATTTTTCAATATGCATTTGAATAGATTGCTCAAATTCTGCTCTAGTTATCTCAATTTTCTTAGGTCCTTTATCACCCTCTATGACTTCTGCATGGCTATCTTTAACAGATAATGTTCTCTTTATTTGTTCAGCAACTTCCATATATTTTAATCTATTATTTTCTAAATCTAGGCCTTCTCCAGTGGCTGCTTTATATTTTTCATTAACTAAATTTAAAATCTCAGAATCAAAATCTTTACCACCCAACCATTTGTCTCCTCGTGATGTAATAACATCAACTTTTTGATCAATAACCTCACATAATGTGACGTCAAAAGTTCCACCACCTAGATCAAATACTAAAACTTTTCCTGTTATTTTTTCAACAGAAGGTAGGCTTGCATAATAACAGGCTGCTGCAGTTGGCTCGTTTATTAATTCAATAACTTCAATCCCTGCAAGCTTTGCTGCATCTAATGTTGCAACTCTTGCTTTTTCTGCAAATAGTGCAGGTACAGTAATAACTGCTTTTTGAACTTCATTTGTATAACCTTTAAGTTTACTTAATATAAAAGAAGAAACTTGAGCTGGAGTATAACTACCCTCTTCCGCTTCATCTTTTTCAACCCATTCTCCTTTGGCAACAGAATAGGCAACATCATTTTCCATTTGCCTCTTAGTTTCTGAGATAACATTTTTAGAAGTTGCAGCTAAAGCATCTAGAGCTTTATCACCAACAATTACTTTGTCACCATTGGTATAAACAGCACTTGCAGTTATTTTTCTATTAGAATCTGTTGAAGATAAAACTTCAGGATTGCCAAGATCATCTAATTGGGCGATCGCTGAATAAGTAGTACCTAAATCTATTCCTATAATTTTGCTCATTTTTTTTCTAATTCAAATATTTCAACTTCTGCATTTTTAATAAAGATAATTTTATTTTCTGAAACTTGCAAACAATAACCAGGCTGAAGAACCTTAGATATTAAATTTGTTTTTGAAACATCAGATGTTTTTTTGGTATTATGACTTGGATTACAACCCTCTATATCCATTATATTTTCATTTATTTGGGGAGTATACTTTTCAATACCTGCAGAAGATAAAATTATTTCCAATTTATCTTTTAAAGCTGTTAAATAATTTTTTGTATTTTCGTTAAGGTCTTTGATTTCAAGATTAAACTTATCAATAAAATTTAAGATATCTATCAAACTAGTAAACAAACCTTTTTGTTTACCTAATAAATTTGCTTCTTTATATTCTTCAATCTCCAGCGATTTATTATCAATTACTTTATTATAAGTTTCTAAAAGTGCGTTTGTTTCTTTTATACTTTCGTTCATGCTATTGAACTTTTTTTCATGATCTTTAAATTCAGTATCTAAACCTTCAAACAATTCTTCAAAATCACTGTTTGTCTCTTTTTTGTTCCACAACAAAAACGCAATAACTAGAATCAGTAAAGCTATTACAATTAATAGATAAGTATTAGTGTCCATTTTTTTTATTCATCATCAATTTTTGACTTGTTTTCTATAATAAGTATATCTTCCTCTAAATCTTGTTGCACTTCATTTGGAATTGGTTTTTTAGGAGAAAGTCCACCTACTTTGTTTAAATTATCAATCTTACTGAGAAAGCTTCCTCGACCACCTTTTATTTTCATCATAATACCCTCTACACCTTTAGAAGTTTTGGCAATTCCATCGATTGCAACCTTGGCACTATCGTAAATTTCTACACTCTGAGAACTGATCTTATTTGCAAGTTCAATTATCTTTTTGGTGTTTTTAGATTGTCTTTCAGCTTTCCAAAAATATTCCACTGTCTTTAATGTAAAATAAAGCATCGATGGTCCAACTAATGTGATCTTTTTTTCTATGGCATAGTCCATCATTTTTCTACTTGAAGATCCTAATGAAGATATAGCAGCTTCATTGGGGCAAAACATAATGACAGAATCCAAGGTATTAATATCTTCTATGTTTTTATAGTTCTTTTTAGATAATCCATCTATGTGGGCTTTAATAGACAGTTTATGCCTGCTGAGTGCTTCCTCTCTATCTTCTTTATTGTCACTATTAACGTACTCATCCCAAGCTGTTAAGTTCACTTTCGAGTCAATAATAACGTCTCTTTTTCCTGGGAAATGAACAATAAAATCGGGTATTAATTTATCTCCTTCTTCAGATTTAAAATTCTTATGTTTTTCAAATTCTTCACCTTCAGTAAATTGTAATTTTGTTAAAATATGTTCAAGAACCATCTCTCCCCAAGCACCTTGTTTTTGGGAAGAACCTGCGACTAATGTATTTTTCATTTCATTAGCTATTTTCTCAAAATTTTCTCCTGAGTTAGTGAAGAATTTTAATTTTTCACTCATGGAACCTTGATATTTTAAATTGTCTTCTTGTAAGCTTTTAATATTTTTTCCCATCTCATCTAAATTATCTTTAAATGAATCTGTTTGATTCTTTTTTTTGAACAGTGGATAGATGACCAAGACAATAAGTCCTCCTAGAATTATTCCTACAAAAAATTGATAACTTAAAAAATCTGTCATTTATTATCCTATAATTAATATGTTAATGTATTGTGTCATTTTCATTACCTACCTTTGCTTCCACAACTTTATTGTGTATAGCTCCACCATCTCTTTCATTAGATTTATTTAACCATTTTTTGTAATTTTCTAAATTTTGTTCACAAGCAAATTTATGGTAATTTTGATAAACAGGAAAACTTGTATGAACCATCATTTTTTGTATTACTCTGTATAATAAATAATAGAGACATAAAGCAGAATCTAAAAAGCTTTTTTTTGTAGCACCATAATAGTTATCTACCATTTCTTTTGCTAAAGCATCCATTCTAGTTTGCTCCATATCTTCTGTTTGAATCCTATTAATTTTTTTTGACTTACTGATAAAATTAATAATCTTTGCAGTTTTTTTTACTTTTTTTTTAAGAATTTTTTTTTTCATCGATAATTTGCGGTTGATCATATTTTTGTATTTCTTCACTTATAACTTCGATTTCCTTTAACGCTTTTTTGTATTTTGAATATTCATTAATTTTACTAATAAGATTGAATGTATTGATAGGTAGGTTGATTAATTTATTAATGATATAAATTGGCCTATTATTTTTATATCTCTCCCTTTGAGCTCTTTCTTTGAGGTCTCTAAACTTGAAATATATCTCTGTTTGAGAGATCCACTCCTTTCTTGCACTTAGACAATCCTGCAAGACGAAATAGAATTTATCTTTCATTCAGGTTCTCCTTTAATTGAAACCCAAGGCTCAACAGAAAGCATATTAACAACAGGAGTTTAGAACCTTGGGTTTTCAACAATGATAACATTAACAACACATTATTATCTATTATTACTGTTGTCAACAGTAAAAATATACATTTACAAATATTTTTTACTTGTATATAAAGTAATAAATTATGAAAGAAAACAAGCAAGTTACTAACAAAATACTAATAGATCTCCTAAATCTTGCGAACCTTACAAAAGCTAAGTGTAGTAATTTGCTGGAAAAACATAAAAATTCTTTGGATACTTATATTTATAAATTCAAAGGTCCAGTTTTCCCATCAAGCTTTTCTTATTTCTTTTTAAATTCTATATCAACATCACTACTACCTTTATTTAAAAGTAATAAGACAAAAAAGAAGTTTGAGTACTTTAAAGAAATTGATCACTCTCATCAAAAGAATTTTTTTACAATATTAAATAAATGCAAAAATTTATCTATTAAAGATAAGTTAATAATGCCCTGCTTAGAACATCATATTTTAGCTTTAATTAAAATTTCAAACTTTGAAAACATCCATGATCAGGATGCTTTAATGGAAGAATATATTGAAATCATTTTACCAGGATACTTGGAAGAAATTTCATTCCTTGAAGAATATCAATTAACAGAGGATCAATCTTTTTCAAACTTTCATGTGAAAAGAATAAATGACTATAAAATTTTAGTAGATACTATTAGGCAGTTTTTCCCACTGCTTGAAATTTTAAGAAAACACTATATGAAAAATTTTGTAGCTCCCCATGAAACTTTTAATTTACCAGTACTTAACTCAAATAATAAAATCCTATTTTCAAAAGATTTTATTAAAAGAAATTTAAATATTAATAAATATAATGATCTTATTTTGATGAATGTTGAAGAAGATAATATGGAAGAAACATTTAATAAGAATGATATTGCTTTAATTATTAAATTTCAAAATAAGGTATTACCACATTCATTTAAAGATGGAATTTATGCACTACATATGAATAATAAAATTATTATTAGAAGACTACAATTTTTAGAACTTACAAAAAGAACTTTGGTTAATATTATTTCAGACAATAAAAAATATAGTGATCAAAAAGTTCCATTAGAAGACTTGAATTTATTTGGAGAAGTTGTATGGAAGTGTAATAGTTTTAAAGATATACAATTTAATAAATATACCGAAGAAACTCTAGATCTATTTTTACCAGAAGAAGAAATAATAATACCTAAACTTTTAGAAAAGGAAATCGCATGACCAATTATATATTTTTTGACACAGAAACAAACTCTGGACGAGGTTTGGCTGATATTTTAAGTATCAATGCTCTATTTTGTTCACCTGATTTTAAAATAATTGAAGAATTTAACTGTGAAGCAAGATTAAGAAAAAGCAGAATTTATGAAGTTGATAGCTTTCTAGTTAATGGATTTGATCCTTTTAATGTAGATAAGCATCCAAACTCTAATTTTGAATTAACTAAAAAAACTAACGACAAGTTTATTTCTTGGATCAATAAAGGCCCTGTACTATTTTGTGCTCATAATGGCTATTCTTTTGACTATATGCTTACATCCCAGCACTTATACTCAAACCTATTTACTTGGCCTTGGATATTTTCTACTGGTAACGCAAAACAAATAGACTCGTTGCCAATATCCCAAAACTTTGATTTTTATTCACCAAACATGCTGGCAACTGAACTAAACGCAAAAAATAATAAAATGTTCAAGTTGGGCAGTTTAGCAAAGATGAATGGTTTTGAAATTACAGAACTTCACACAGCGCGTGGTGATACTATGGGAATGAAGCTACTGATGGAATTGCTTCATAATAAAAATCCAGAATTATTTAAAAAATCTATAAGCTTTACAAACAAACAAGATGTCTTGTCAAAAATTAAAGATGTTGATTATTTTTGTCATCCTGAAACTTTTTTTGGAAAAACAAGACAGTTCACTACAAGTTATCTTTGTGAACATCCTGTTTATAAAGGATATCATTTATGTTTTGATTTAAAGCACGATCCTGAAGTTCTCTTTGATGACATAACAAATACGGATTTAGGAAAAAAATTAAATGCTGCTCCTAAAAAATATAGAACTATTAAAGCAGGTAAGAATCCCTTAATCCAAGATAAATCTAATGCAACACTTTATGAGGATGAGTATACAACGCTTGGTCATGCAGTTTTAGAAAAAAGAGCAAACTTTATAATTAAGAACAGAGAAGAACTTGCTAATAGAGTGAGCTTAATTATTAGTGATCAATTCCAAGATAAATATGTTGATCAAACAGAACCTCTTCCTGAAGAGATGATATTTTCATTAAATCCTTCTGCTGAAGACAAGTCTCTAATGAATAATTATGTCGTTGCTAATACGATGGAAGATAAATTAAAAATACATAAACATTTTAAAGGACCTTTGAAACATCTTTCAGAAATGATCTTATTAGATAATTATGACAAAGAAGCGTTTAGTAAAGAAGAATACACTAGAGTGAGGAAAGATATTAGTAGAAGGTTATTATCTACAAGCAAAGAAGCGTTTCCTACTATACCAGATGCAATGTCACGAATTGACAGCTTAAGAGAAGAAAATAAAGATAATCCTGCTAAATTAAAAAAGATTGAAAATATTAATAAACACTTAGAAATCCTCACTGAAGAACACGAGGAATATTTATAAAAATATGTCTATAATTAAAACTGAAAAATTAGAAATTGAAATACAAAAACAAGTAATGAATGGTGCGGCCTGTAATTATTTTATCCTAATAAAATCTGAAAAGGGTAAGAAAAATTCATTAAAGATTATGACCTCAAGCCATAAACCTATTATAAAATATACTGAAGATAACGGTAATATTGTAGTTAAAAAAAATAACTAATTCTGATTTTGAAGATCGTAGTATTCTTGCACCTTATCAAGGAAAGTTTTTTTATAACCTTCAAGACGTTCACCATCTACTACAAATTTTTGAAATAGATTATCCTTAGTACAAATCAATATTGCAACTTGACCAATATTTGTGCCATATACCTCATCATGGGCTAAACAATAGGCTGCCCCTTGTATATAATAATCTGAAATCCATTCCTCTTTCTTTAAGTTTGTAGAGGATTTAAAATCCAAGATAGTTGGCTTACCATTATAAATTCCAACAAGGTCGGTAGCACCTGCAAATCGATTCGGGAAATGTAAAGTTGCTTCTACCCCCCATATTTCTGTAAGCTGGTTTCGTAATCCATTTTCTATTACCTCTTCTGCCATCATTCTTTCTCTTGAGTTATGACCTAGTAAATCGAGATTTAATTTTGAATGTAAAAAGTCTTCGAGATATTGGTGCATGCTGGAGCCCCTATTAGCAGCTTCTGTAGTGATCCGTTCTGCCTCCTTAACCCCGACTTTAGCACGCCACCGTTTGAGCCCCTCTTTCTTGGCCTGATCTTGAGTGGCATTTAAAATTGTTGTAACACTTGGAAGCTTTTGAGCACCTATATCATATAATCTCTTACCATTTACTAAGGCTCTTACAGATTTTGGATAATTATATTTTCTATTCCATTCCATGATTCTTTGTTGTTTTATAACAATTATTTAATCAATAATACTCGTAATTTTTTTCTTTCTGCATAACTTTTGAAGAACCTAATCTATTTTGATTTATAGAGGGAAATGGATTTGTCCAATAAATATATTGTTTATGCTTTTCAATCATCCTCATTCTTTCACTGGCTTGTTTTTCTTTCAGATGTTGTTGGCATTTTTTATCCCAATATTTTTTATTTTTTTCTTCTTTAACCTGTTTTTCTCTTTCCATTTCAGCTTTAAGCTCTTCAGGAGTTAACTTTGACTGAGGAGGAATATGAGCATTAACAGGTGCTGCAGGAAAAGGTTTGACCTGATATTTCTTAGGAAGTTTTTTATTCATTATTGAAAAAAACTTTTCTGGTTCTTCTTTTTTTATTTGGTCCCCACAAACATTCATAAAACCTTCAACTTCACCTTTAATTAGCCTTGTAAAATAATGATTATTTGGCTTCGTTTTCATACAGAAAGAGCTGTAGTTCTCGTTGGGAACTTCATTATTTTTAAAGTCACTAATTTTATCTTTATCTATTTTACTCATTATTTTTTTCTCCTATTTGTGTAATCTTGGTAATCCTTAATAGCCTGTCTTAATCGTGAGTTAATTCGGCCATCCATTGTGTTAACTTTT
>CAJWFY010000058.1 GCA_913031655.1 uncultured Flavobacteriaceae bacterium | reverse complement strand
TATTTTTATTACAATAGTCAATAGATAAGTCGTCTTTAATTGATCCGCCAGGCTGGATTACAGATGAAATCCCTTGCTTTTGAGCTATTTCAACACAGTCTGGAAATGGAAAAAAGGCATCACTTGCCATTACGGATCCTTTTAGATCGAACTTGAAATTATTAGATTTTTCAATTGCTTGTTTTAATGCATCAACCCTTGACGTTTGCCCTGTTCCCGAACTAATTAATTGTTTATTTTTAACTAAAACTATTGTATTGGACTTTGTGTGCTTACATATTTTAGAAGCAAAAGTTAAGTCTTGAATTTCCTTTTCACTTGGTTGTTTAACGGTACATGTTTTAAAATCAGATTCAGAATCCGTAACATTGTCTTTTTCTTGGAATAAAATTCCATTCAAACATGTCCTCACCGAATCTTTGCTTAATTCAGCGTCTTTTTTTATTAAAATGATTCTGTTTTTTTTAGAGCTCAATAATTCTAAAGCTTGTTTATCATAATTAGGAGCAATTACAACTTCACAAAACAATTTATTAATTTCTTCAGCAGTTGTAAGGTCTATAGGCTTGTTAGAAATCAGAACTCCTCCAAAGGCCGAAACAGGATCACCTGCCAACGCATCTGTATATGCTTCTAAAATTGAGTTTCTAGTAGCCAAGCCACATGCATTATTGTGTTTTAAAATTGCAAAAGTTGGCAAGTCTTCATTAAATTCACTCATTAAATTCACTGCAGCATCAATGTCTAGAAAATTATTATAAGACAATTCTTTTCCATTTTTTTGAGTAAAAAAAGAATCAAAATCCCCATAAAAAATTCCTTTTTGATGTGGGTTTTCTCCGTACCTTAAAGTTTGTCCGTTTTGAAAACTACTTTTGTAAACAGTAGTTTTTGAATTGAAGTATTTAAATATTGCGGTATCGTAGTGTGATGATATATTAAACGCTTTTGCCGCAAATTCTTTTCGAAAAGATTCATGAGTTTTGCCAGAATTTTTAATAAGTTCAGATAAAAAATATTCATAATCCTCTTTAGATGACACACAAACAACATCTCTAAAATTTTTTGCAGCAGCTCTAATTAATGAGATTCCTCCAATATCTATTTTTTCAATCACTTCTTCTTCATTTTCTCCTGAAGCTACTGTTTTTTCAAACGGATAGAGATCAACAATCACTAAATCTATATTTGGGATGTCATATTTTTTAATATCATCTAAATCATTTTCATTTTCACTTCTATTTAGTATTCCACCAAACACTTTGGGGTGTAGAGTTTTAACTCTCCCACCTAGAATAGAGGGATAGCTTGTTATGTCTTCTACTTTAATAACAGGAATATTAATTTTTTTTAAAAACTTTTCTGTACCTCCAGTTGAATAAATTTCAACTCCTAAAGAATTAAGTTTTTTTGCGATTGGTTCCAGTCCATTTTTGTCAAAAACTGATATTAAAGCAGATTTTATTTGTAACATAAATAATATAAATAAAAATGAAGTATAAAAGTAGTTTTTTTTAAAAAAATAAATTGGAAATATTTATTTATTTTAAAATTTTTTCAGAAATTAGTTCATTGATATTAATTAAAAAATCTAAATCGTCTTTTAAAAACCTATTTGGATGGTTGGAGTCAATATCAATTTGACCAACATTTATATTATTTAAAAATACAGGAACAACTATTTCTGATTTTACATTGATGTTGCAAGAAATGTAATTAGATTCTTTAGACACATCGTTAACAATCATATACTTGTTTGACTCTGCAGTTTGTCCACAAATACCTTTGCCAAACGGAATTTTAGTATGCTCTGTAGGTATTCCTGCAAACACTTTTAATTGAAGTTCTTTATTTAGTTTATCGTGGAAATAATAACCAACCCAATCGTAGCCATGAATATTGTTTTTTAAATAATCACAAATGGATTTAAGACTAGAATCAAGATCTAAGTCTTTTATGGTCTTTTTAATATTATTTAAATCTGATTTGTACATAAAAAAAAACTGCCTTAATAATTTATTAAGGCAGTTTTTATTATTAATTTTTTTACATCATTCCAGGCATACCACCACCACCACCCATAGGAGGCATTGCTGGTGTGTCTTCTTTAATGTCGACTAACGCACATTCTGTTGTTAAAATCATTCCCGCAACTGAAGCTGCATTTTCTAGAGCTATTCTAGTAACTTTTTTCGGATCTATTATTCCTTGTTTCAATAAATCTACATAGGTTTCAGTTTTAGCATCGTAACCAAAATTACCTTTCCCCTCAAGGACTTTTGCTACTACTACAGACCCTTCTCCACCTGCATTTTCAACAATTATTCTTAGAGGAGCTTCTATCGCTCTTGATATAATTTGAATACCAGTTACCTCATCTAAGTTTTCACTTGTTAGTTTTTCTAGCACTTTTATACATCTTAATAGAGCAACCCCACCACCAGCAACAATTCCTTCTTCAACTGCAGCTCTTGTAGCATGTAAAGCGTCATCTACTCTATCTTTTTTCTCTTTCATTTCAATCTCTGAAGCAGCTCCGACATATAAAACTGCAACTCCACCAGCTAATTTTGCTAATCTTTCTTGAAGTTTTTCTTTATCGTAATCAGATGTAGTTGTTTCTATCTGTGATTTAATTTGGTTAACTCTAGCTGCTATAGTTTCTTTATCTCCTGCTCCATTTACCAGAGTAGTGTTATCTTTATCAATAGTAACTCTTTCGGCAGATCCTAGCATCTCCAATGTTGTATTCTCTAAAGTAAATCCTCTTTCTTCTGAAATAACAGTTCCGCCAGTTAAAATAGCAATATCTTCAAGCATAGCTTTTCTTCTGTCCCCAAAACCAGGAGCCTTAACAGCAGCAATTTTTAAAGATCCTCTTAATTTATTTACAACAAGAGTGGCTAATGCTTCTCCATCTACATCTTCAGCAATAACAAGTAATGGTTTTCCACTTTGAGCAACAGGTTCTAGTATTGGTAAAAGATCTTTCATTGCAGAAATTTTCTTGTCATAAAGCAAAATATATGGAGATTCAAGATCTGATTCCATTTTTTCCGAATTAGTAACAAAATAAGGTGAAAGATATCCTCTGTCAAATTGCATCCCTTCAACAACGTCTACATAAGTGTCAGTTCCTTTTGCCTCTTCAACAGTAATTACACCTTCTTTTCCTACTTTATCAAATGCTTCAGTAATTAACGAACCAATAGTTTGATCATTATTTGCTGAAATTGAAGCAATCTGTTTTATTTTATCAGATGAATTCCCTACAGTTTGTGAATTTTTTCCTAACTCAGATACTACAGCTTCTACAGCATTGTCAATTCCTCTTTTTAAATCCATAGGATTTGCACCAGCTGTTACATTTTTCAAACCTTCTTTTACAATTGCTTGTGCTAAAATTGTAGCAGTTGTTGTGCCATCACCAGCTAAATCATTAGTTTTAGAAGCAACTTCTTTAACCATTTGAGCTCCCATATTTTCAAGAGCATCTTCTAATTCTATTTCTTTAGCTACAGTTACACCATCTTTAGTAATTTGAGGGCCTCCAAAAGATTTTCCTATAATAACATTTCTTCCTTTTGGACCTAATGTGACTTTAACAGCATTTGCCAAAGCATCAACACCTTTTTTAAGTCCCTCTCTAGCCTCTACATCAAATTGAATTTTTTTTGCCATTTTATTAATTTTTTTAAGTTTAAACTATAGCAAGAATATCGCTTTCTCGCATTATTAAATAATCATTTCCCTCTAACTTTAATTCAGTTCCTGAATATTTGCCATATAAAACAGTATCTCCAGTTTTAACTGTAACAGGATTTTCTTTTGTCCCAGGACCAACTGCTACTACATTTCCCTTTTGAGGTTTTTCTTTAGCAGAATCAGGGATTATAATTCCTGAAGCAGTTTTTGTTTCAGCTTCTAAAGGCTCAACCAACACTCGATCTGCCAATGGTTTAATATTTAGTTTACTCATAATTTATGTTTTATTTGTTTTTATATAATTTACATCAATCGTGCCAAGTTAAGTTGACTGACAAAACTGTAATTTTCAAATTTTAAAAATGACAGTGTGACATTTATAACTCCTACTAAATCTATTCTTTTACAGGAATCTCAAGAGGAATTTCTTCAGGTAAAGATTCCGGAATACTAGATTCAATATCGTTAGGATTTAAAAGTTTTGAATCCAAATTTTCAAAGTTTTTATCAACTGTGAGATTAGAAAGTAATATTAGAATTAATAAAATTCCTGCTAAAACCCAAGTACTCTTATCAAGAAAGTCAGTTGTTTTTTTTACCCCACCTAATTGCTGAGCATCCCCGCCAAATGAAGAAGACAAGCCACCTCCTTTAGGGTTCTGAACCATAATTACTAATATTAATAAAAAAGAAACTGAAAGAATTAAGACTAAAAATATTGAAAAACTACTCATAACTATTATTTATTTTATTAAACTATTTTTTATAGTTTTTATTTGGTCTGCAAATAAACTGATTTTTTCTGGATATTTCAAGCAAAGAATCTCATAAGCCTTTATGGCTTCGTTATATTTTTCTTGTTTAAAATAAACTTTTGCCAAGGTTTCAGTCATGTATTCTTTTTTACTAAGTTTAAAATCATCTGCTAAATTTTTATTTGTTTTTACTTTTTCTGAAGAAATTTTAGGATTTGTTTTTAAAAAATTAGTAATCAATGTGTTATTGGTGTTTTCTGAAACTGGTTTAGAAATATTTAGCCAGTCTATAAAAGAATTCTTTGTTTTTTCGGAAGATAATATCTTAATATTTTTAACCGTTATATTATTTTTTTTTATTTCCTGATTTTCTATGATATCATACAAAATACTTCTGTCAGCTGAATAAATAGCGCAATTTTTCAAAACTTTATTAAAATTCAAGTGATCATGTTTTTTAAGCCCGATTATTTCAATTATTCTTGCGATTTGAAAAAATGGATATTGTTTTATAAGTTTCTTTAGGGAGAGGCTCTGATCCAAAGTAATTTCTTTAGGATTTTTTAATAAATGTGAAAATATTTTTTTGTCCAATGCTACCATTTTGCTAAAGAGGCGTTAAAGATATCTTGAGTTATTCTTTCAAAAATTAAGTCATGAGCTTCAGATTTTACATTAAGTAATTGAACCTCTGCAGGGTAATCATAGTAAAATGAAAATTTCCTTTCAAAATCATCTTCTTCCTTTTTAATATTAAAAAATCTAACATTTATTCCCACACTCAATCTGTTTTGTGATGCTGTCAAATCTGATGTTGCAGTCATAGGGCTAACTCTATATTCAGAGATTTCACCTTCGTATATTAAATCCCCGTCGTTTGTAACTAATTGTAAATTAGTTTGATTTTGTAAAATATTTTGAAGAGCCAAGGTAAAGTCTCTATCTAAGCCGGGTTCAAAGATTGAGCCAATACTGTTTCCTGCGTTATTCTCAAAAAAATTAACTTGAAACGTTTCTGTTCCAACTGGTATTGAAGCCCCAGTGAACGAATAACTTCCACATCCTAATGTTAGAAATGTAATTAGAATATAAAATATTTTTATTTTAAAGTTCAATATCATGTTGTTTGATTTTTCTATAAAGTGTCCTTTCAGAAATACCTAATTCACTAGCTGCGGCTTTTCTTTTGCCATTATTTCTTTCAAGTGCTTTAATTATTAATTCTAGTTCTTTATCTTGAATAGATAAAGTTTCTTCTTCTCTTATTTCCTCTGCAAAATCAAATTTATTCTTAGACGACATGGATATATTAAAATTATCTTCTTTTTCTTTAATTTCTATTAATCCAGTGTCTTTGTCATTATTTGAGTGTTCACTATTTGATTTTTCAAAAATATTAATTTCTTCTTTATCATAATTAACAGATCTATCTTCATTTTTTAAATGATTAGTAATTTTTTTTAAATCATTTAAATCTTTTTTCATGTCAAACAAAACTTTATAAAGTATTTCTCTTTCATTTGAAAAATCACTTGCTGATTTTTTATCAATTATCGCTGGAAAATTTGAATTAAAATCAGGTAAATAAGTTTGAAGAAGAGACCCTGAAATATTTCTTTCTTCTTCTAATACAGACAACTGCTCAGCTATATTTCTGAGTTGGCGAATATTTCCGTTCCAACGGTAAATATTCAATAATTTTTGAGCTGCTTCATCTAATCTAATAGTTGGCATGTTGTATTTTTTAGCAAAATCACTAGCAAATTTCCTAAATAATAGATGAATGTCTTCCTTTCTTTCCCTTAAGGGAGGAATTTTAATTTCGACAGTACTTAGCCTGTAATATAGATCTTCTCTAAACTTGCCTTTCTGGATTGCTTTCTCCATGTCTAAATTAGTGGCAGACACGATTCTAACGTTAGTCTTTTGGACATTTGAAGCACCTACCTTGATAAATTCCCCATTTTCTAAAACTCTTAGCAGCCTTACTTGAGTAGTTAATGGAAGTTCTCCAACTTCATCAAGAAAGATTGTACCACCATCTGCTACTTCAAAATATCCTTTTCGCGCGCTAGTAGCTCCAGTAAAAGCTCCTTTTTCGTGACCAAATAACTCTGAATCAATAGTCCCCTCTGGGATGGCTCCACAATTTACCGCTATGTATTTATTGTGTTTCCTATTGGATAATTGATGGATTATTTTAGGATAACTTTCTTTACCAACACCACTTTCGCCAATTACAAGTACTGAAATATCTGTTGGAGAGACTCTAATTGCTTTTTCAATCGATCTATTTAAAATAGGGTCATTTCCTATTATTCCAAAACGTTGCTTAATATTTACTGTTGAAGATTCCATTTTTTATTTTATTGAATAGCCAGTAGCTTGGCCTATTAAAGTTGCTGAAGTACAGCTATTAACTTCGACATTAACAAATTCTCCAACATTATAAAATTCTTTAGGAAATACTACTACCGTGTTCTGTTCATTTCTTCCACTCCAAAAAAGATTAGATTTTTTAGATTCTTTTTCAATTAATACTTCTACAAATTTCCCGATATATTGATTAGTTCTATAACTACTGTGTTTACGTTGCAAATCAATTATCTCTTGTAATCTAATTTTTTTTACTTCTTCGGCAATATTATCATCAAATTTTTTACCTGCATAAGTCCCGGGTCTTTCAGAATATTTAAACATGTAACCAAAATCATATTTTATTTCATCCATTAAATCCAGCGTTAGCTTGTGGTCCTCTTCAGATTCATTAGGAAATCCAGTAATCATATCATGCGAAATTCCACATTCTGGAATAATTGTTTTTATCTCCTTAATCAGAGTTAAGTACTCTTTTCTTGTATGTTGCCTATTCATTGCTTTTAAAACATCGTCACTTCCAGACTGAACAGGCAAGTGTATGTAGTTGCAAATATTTTTATAACTAGACATTGTCTTAATAACATTTAGACTCATATCTTGAGGATTAGATGTAGAAAAACGTATTCTTAGTTTTGGAAAAGACTCAGCAACTAATTTTAATAATTTTGAAAAATCAATAGATGATTTTTTTCTTAAATCGCTTATTTTCCCAAAATCCTTTTTTAAACCTCCACCATACCACAAATAACTGTCTACATTTTGACCTAATAAGGTAACTTCCTTGTAATTCGAATCAACTAATTGTTGAATTTCTTTTAAGATACTTTTAGGGTCTCTGCTTCTTTCTCTCCCTCTTGTGAAAGGTACTACGCAGAAAGTACACATATTATCACATCCTCTTGTTATTGATACAAAAGCAGTTACTCCATTGGAGGACAATCTAATTGGACTAACATCTCCATAAGTTTCATCTTTTGACAAAATAACATTTACTGCACTTCTTCCATCATTTATTTCTTCAATTAAGTTAGGAAGATCTTTGTAAGCATCTGGTCCAACAACTAGATCAACAATTTTTTCTTCATCTAAAAACTTATCTTTCAATCTCTCCGCCATGCAACCAAGAACACCAACTTTTAATTTTTTATTATGTTTTTTTAGTTTATTAAAACTTTCAAGTCTTTTTCTTACAGTAAGCTCAGCTTTTTCTCTAATTGAACATGTGTTTAATAGTATTAAATCAGCTTCATTTAGATCTGTTGTAGAAACATAACCATGATTGGATACAATAGAAGCAACAACTTCACTATCTGCAAAATTCATTTGACAGCCATAACTTTCTATATAGAATCTCTTAGAAATAACCTGTTCCTTCTTGGTTTCTAACTTCTCATTTTTCACTTCTAATCCAACACTCATGAATCTTTTTATTAAAATATGATACAAATATAATTATTATAAATAAATTATGACAATATGTCAGTAATGTTTTAATTAATAATTGAAGTATTTTGATGACGGAAAAAAATAATAAAAAAAATAATATACTTTTGTGATCTCAAATTTGAAATAAATGTCCAAAAATTTAGTAATTGTAGAATCTCCTGCGAAAGCAAAAACGATTGAAAAATATTTAGGAAGTGATTTTAAAGTTTCCTCTAGTTATGGTCATATTTCAGATCTACCTTCAAAAGAATTGGGAGTAGATGTTGAAAACGATTTTAAACCTAAGTACATTATTTCAAAAGACAAAAAAGATGTAGTAAAGGATTTAAAGAAAAAAGCTTTAGCAGCTGATTTTGTTTGGTTAGCAAGTGATGAAGATCGTGAAGGTGAGGCTATTGCTTGGCATTTGTTTGAAAGTTTAAAACTTGAAAAAGCTAAAACAAAAAGAATAGTTTTTCGTGAAATTACAAAAAGTGCAATCTTAAAAGCGATTGAAAACCCTAGAGAAATTAACTATAATTTAGTAAATGCTCAAC